>JASLCO010000051.1 GCA_030146505.1 Moraxellaceae bacterium | reverse complement strand
CGGCCTTGTCCACCACGCGCTCTATGAACCAGGGTGTGACGTGGAAACCGCCGTTGGCAAAGGCGGCATAGCCGGTTGCCATCTGCAGGGGCAGCACTTCGGCCGAGCCGAGTGCCAGCGTGAGGTTGTCCGGCAGGTTCTTCTGCGGAAAGCCGAAGCGGGCGATATAGCTGCGCGCCGTGCCTATGCCTATGGATTGCAGTAGGCGTATGGAAACCAGGTTGCGCGACATGTAGAGCGCGCGCCGCAGGGTGATGGGGCCGAGGAATTCGCCGTCGGAATTGCCGGGCTGCCAGAGCGATGAGCCTTCTCCGAAAGTGATGGGAGCATCGTTGATAAGGCTCACGGGCAGGTAGCCGCCTTCCAGTGCGGCGGAATAAACGAAGGGCTTGAGGGTGGAGCCGGCCTGGCGCCAGCCCTGCAGCGAGCGGTTGAACTTGCTGGCGGTGTAGTCGAAGCCGCCGACGACAGCTTCCAGCGCGCCGGTATCCGGGTTCATGGCAATGAGCTGGCCCTGCACGGCCGGAATCTGCAGCAACTCCCAGGCGCCTGCCTTGGTCGGGCGGACGCGGATGAGGTCGTCCACCTTCACGATGTCGGCTGCTTTTTTCGGTGCCGGCCCTATGCGGTTCACGTTCACGTAGGGCCGGGCCCAGCTCATTCCCTCCCAGGGAATGGTCAGTGTCGTGCCGTTGGCCAGCATGGCCGTGATCTGCTGGTCCCCGACCTGCGTGACGCGGGCCGGCTGCAGGCCGCCGACGGTATAGAGGCTGTCCAGGCTGGCTGCCTTGATCGGGCCGCGCCAGCCGTGGCGGCGGTCATAGGCCAGCAGGCCGTCGATCACCGCCTGCGAGGCGGCATTCTGGCGGCCAGCGCTGACCGTGGTATAGACCTTCCAGCCTGAGGTATAGACGGTTTCGCCGAATTGCCGGACCAGCGCATCACGCACCATTTCCGCCAGATAGGGGCCGTTCACCTCGGCAAAGGTGGCGCGGAAGTTGAGGCCCAGCGGCGCCTGCATGGCACGGTCGTGTTCTGCCTGTGAGATATAACCCAGTTCCAGCATGCGGCCGATGATCCAGTCGCGGCGTATCAGGGCGCGCTTGGGGTTGTTGACCGGGTTGTAGGCGGAGGGAGCCTTGGGCAGGCCGGCAATCATGGCGAGTTCCGCGAGGTTGAGCTCGCCTATCTTCTTGCCGTAATAGACCTGTGCCGCCGCACCGATGCCGTAGGCGCGGTGGCCGAGGAAAATCTTGTTCACATAGAGCGTCATGATCTCTTGTTTCGAGAGTGAGTCTTCTATGCGTTTGGCCAGCAGGATTTCCGTGAACTTGCGGCTGAAGGTGCGCTCGTGGCTCAGGAAATAGTTCTTGGCCACCTGCATGGTGATGGTGGAGCCGCCGGACTGGATGGAGCCGGTACGCAGGATGTCCACGAAGGCGCGGGCCAGGCCCTTGGTATTGATGCCCTCATGCTCGAAGAACTGGTCGTCCTCAGCGGCCAGGATGGCCTTGATGTAGAGGGGGGGGATCTGCTCGTAGGTGAGCGGGCTGGTGTGTTTTTCCCCGAACTCCGCGATCAGGCGGCCGTCGTGGCTCAGGACCTGCAGCGGGGTTTCGAATTTGACCTCTTTCAGGCTGTCCACATCCGGTAGTTGCGGAGCGAGGTACAAATACAGTCCGGCCAGAATGAGCAACACCCCACAAAACGGAAAAGCGAGAATTGCCAGAAGGCGCTCACGGTGGCCTACTTCTTTGGTGATTTTCATTGAATATCAGCTACTTGCGCGATGCTGTTGGTAAGGGGTGTGAACTGGGGCCCATTATAAGCGGGTTCGACTCTTGTACGGCAATTGCGCTCGTGATAAGACTAGTATTTAATGTAGTTGTACATAAATGTGACGTAAGTGCACATTTTCCATAGAAAAAATAAAAGGGAACCTGATCGTGCTGTCCTTTTTTGGGAAAAAGAACTCTGCGTTGCTCGGGTTGGACATCAGCTCCACCTCGGTCAAGTTGCTGGAGCTGAGCCGGCAAGGGGACCGCTACCGCGTGGAGTCTTACGGGGTAGAGCCTCTCCCGCAAAATGCGGTGGTAGAGAAGAACATCAATGACGTTGAAGGGGTCGGCGAAGCCATCAAGAAGCTTCTGTCCAAGGCCAAGCCTTCCGCCAAGCAGGCGGCTGTTGCCGTGGCGGGCTCCGCGGTCATCACCAAGATCATCGAAATGGATGCCGATCTTTCCGATGACGAGCGTGAGTCCCAGATTCGTCTGGAGGCTGACCAGTACATTCCCTATCCCATGGAAGAGGTCAGCATAGACTTCGAGGTCGTAGAGCCACTGGAGAACAATCCTGCCCGCGTGAACGTGCTGTTGGCCGCCTCCCGTAACGAAAACGTCGAACTGCGCGTGGATGCACTGGAAATAGGCGGTCTTGGCGCCAAGATCGTCGATGTCGAAGCCTATGCCATGGAGCGTGCTTTCGGCCTCATCGGTGACTCCATTTCCAGCGGGCCGGAAGGCACGGTGGCCATCATCGATATCGGTGCCACCATGACCACGCTCAACGTGGTCAATGACGGCAAGATCATCTACACCCGCGAACAGCTCTTCGGTGGCAAGCAGCTCACCGAGGAAATCCAGCGCCGCTACGGTCTTTCCTTTGAAGAGGCCGGCATGGCCAAGAAGCAGGGCGGCCTGCCGGATGACTATGAGTCGGAAGTGCTGCGTCCTTTCATGGATGCCGTTGTGCAGCAGGTGACGCGTTCCCTGCAGTTCTTCTTTTCTTCCAGCGCCTACAACGACGTGGACCACATCGTGCTGGCCGGTGGCACGGCTTCCATCGACGGCTTGGCCAGCCTGGTCCAGGAGAAGCTGGGCACGCCCGTGTCGGTGGCCAATCCCTTCATGAACATGGCTCTCTCTCCCAAGGTGAACTCGGCGGCGATCGCCAATGATGCTCCGGCCCTGATGATTGCCTGTGGTCTTGCGCTGAGGAGTTTTGACTGATGTCCAATATCAACCTCCTCCCCTGGCGCCAGGAGCTGCGCAAGCAGCGCCAGCAGGAATTCATTGCCATCCTGATTGCCGTTTCCCTGGTGGCGGTCGGCATCGTGCTGTTTGCCCACATGGCCCTGTCCAAGCAGGTCAGTGACCAGGAAGAGCGCAACCAGTACATCAAATCAGAAATCTCCAAGCTTGATTCGCAGATTACCGAAATTGATGCCCTGCAGAAGCGTCGTGACGAGTTGCTGTCGCGCATGAAGGTTATTCAGGACCTGCAGGGGCGCCGCCCCGTCATTGTGCGCGTCTTCGACGAACTGGTGCGCGTGATGCCGGATGGTGTCTACCTCAAGTCGCTGGAACGCAAAGGCGATGCCTTCACCATTACCGGCGTGGCGGAAAGTTCCAACCAGGTGGCCAACCTGATGCGTAACCTGGATGCTTCGCCATGGTTCAAGAATCCGCAGTTGTCCACGGTGGCTGCTGACCAGTCTGCTGCCTCCAAGGCGGCTAAAGATGGCGAAAAGCAGCAGGGCAGCCGTTTCACGATGTCCGTGATGCTGGAAACGCCTGATGATGGCACGCAGAAGGACGGAGCCGGCACGGCCAAGGCAGAGGTGAAGAAATGAAAGACGCTGCCAAAAAGAGCTTCGACCTTCAGGAATTCATCAATACGCTGAATACGCTGGACCCGCAGAATGTGGGTTCCTGGCCCTTGCCGGTAAAGGCTTTCATCTATGCGCTGGCTTTTCTGGCCGTGCTTGCCCTGGGTTACGTGGCTGACCTTTCCGGGATACAGGACAGTCTGGCGGTAGGAAAGCAGCAGCAGGAAACCCTGCTCGGTGAGTTCGAAGGCAAGGTGTTCAAGGCCCAGAACCTGGAAACCTACAAGCGTCAGCTCAAGGACATGGAAGACTCTTTCGGCGCCCTGCTGCGGCAACTGCCGCAAGACACCGAAGTCCCCGGTCTGCTGGATGACATCACGCACACTGGTTTGGGTAGTGGCGTTGAGTTCGACTCCATTGATCTTGGCCAGGAAGCGCCGAAGGACTTCTATGCCGAGCAACCCATCAATATCAAGGCTCACGGTGACTACCACGCCTTTGGTGCTTTTGTGAGTGGCGTGGCGGCGTTGCCGCGTATCGTGACCCTGCATGATTTCAAGATCGAGCCAGCCGGTGGCAAGAAGGACGATACCAATAATGACGGTTCGCCCGTGTTGAGCCTGGTCATCCAGGCCAAGACCTATCGCTATAACGAAAGTGGCGGTGGTGGCGACAAGAAGTCCGCTGGCAAGAAGGGTGGAGCGGGGGCTGGCAAATGATGATTTCACGTAAAGGATTTGCAGTTTTCGGAGTGCTGTCCTCTTTGCTCCTGACTGCCTGCTCGGCAAGTTTTGATGATGTGCAGGCCCAGATGGAGGCCATACGCCAGAAACCGCGTGGCAAGGTTGATCCTCCACCTGAATTCAATCCCATGCCGACATTCACTTATGCGGCCCATCAGTTGCGCAGCCCGTTTGCGCCGCCGGTGAGTGCCGAGCAACTGCTGCTCAGCAGTGGCAAGAAGGTCGAGCCTGATCTTTCACGGCCGCAGGAGTATCTGGAGCGCTTCAATCTTGAAGCCCTGCGTCTTCGTGGCACGCTGCAGCGGCCGGGCGGCCCGCTGTTTGCCCTCATTGAGGACAGCAACGGTGGCGTGCAGCGCGTGAAGGTGGGGAATTATCTCGGCAAGAACCAGGGACGCATTGTGGAGATTACGCCGAGCCAGATTTCTCTGGTGGAAATCGTGCCCGATGGCCGTGATGGCTGGGTCGAACGTCCCCGTAGCCTGACTCTCAGTGAATGAAGAGCCGACATTCTTGGAGAATGAGAGCATGAATACGATCAACAAAAATACAGCCAGGACTAAGAACATGTTGATGCGTCGAATAATGGCCTGCATGGTCGGCCTTGTGGCGCTTGCCCAGGTGGCATTTGCAGCGGACAAGCTTGCGCTCGAGCAGGTGGACTCAGTCGTCCTGCCGGGGGATGAAATCGAGTTGCGGCTGGGTTTTGATGGCGATGCTCCCGAGCCCACGCCCTACCAGATCGACAAGCCGGCGCGTCTGGTTTTTGACCTGCCCAATACGCGCAGCACGTTGCCTGGAAAGTACCAGAGCCTGGGTAACGGCAATGCCCGCAGTCTTACCGTGATAGATACGCATGAACGGACGCGAGTCATCATCAATCTGGGTGAGCTCGTGGGCTACAGCACACGTGTCGAAGGCAACCAGCTTTACATCAATATCGGCAAGAATATTGTGGCCAATGCCGGCGCTGCCAAGCCCGGTAAAACCGTCAGCCTGCCTGTGGCATCTTCTTCCCATGCAAAGGCGGTCAACAATATCGATTTCCGCCGTGGCGACCAGGGCGATGGCCAGGTGCTGATTGATCTTTCGTCCGGTGCCGTGCCGGTCGATGTGCAGCAGCAGGGCAACAAGATCACGGCCAAGTTCATCGGCGCAAAGCTGCCGGAAAGCCTGCGTCGTCGTCTTGATGTCACGGATTTTGCAACACCGGTGAAGTCCATTGATGCCTATAACGATGGTGGCAACGGCATCATGGTGATACAGCCCCAGGGCGACTTTGAGTATCTGGCCTACCAGACGGACAACAAGTTCACCATCAGCGTCAAGCCGGTAAACAAGGACGACAAACGCAAGAAGCAGGATTTCAGTTATGCCGGCGAAAAACTGTCGCTGAATTTCCAGGACATTGAAGTGCGCTCCGTCCTGCAGCTTATTGCCGATTTCACCTCTCTCAATCTCGTGGCCAGTGATTCCGTCAACGGCAAGATCACCCTGCGCCTGCAGAATGTGCCGTGGGACCAGGCGCTTGACCTGATCCTGAAGACGAAGGGCCTGGACAAGCGCACCATCGGCAATGTGATGCTGGTGGCACCGGCAGATGAAATTGCCAATCGCGAACGCCTGGAAATGGAAAGCAATAACCAGTCCGAGCGCCTTTCTCCGTTGCGTTCGGAATTCATACAGATCAACTATGCCAAGGCTGCTGACCTGCTCAAGCTGGTGACCGGGCCGAGCAAGCTGCTGAGTGATCGCGGTACGGCCAATGTGGATTCGCGCACCAATACCCTGATCGTGCTGGACACCGCCAAGCGCATTGAAGAAATCCGGGACATGGTTACCCGGCTGGATATTCCCGTGAAGCAGGTGCTGATCGAAGCCCGTATCGTTCTGGCAACGACCGGCTACAGCAAGGATCTGGGCGTGAAGTGGGGCGCGACACGTGATGCCTTCCAGGGGAATCCGAATACAGGCGATTACCGTCGCGTGATTACTGGCGGTACCCACCAGACAGCCCAGGAAGTGTGGGAGGGTCTTGATTGCTCATCGCCGCCTTGCAAGCTGGATTACTCCATTACCTCTCCTCAAGATCTCGTGGTTGACCTTGGTGTGGAAAAAGCCGGTGCCACGTCCTTTGCGGTTGGCATTTCGGGCGTGGACAACCTTTTGCTTGACCTTGAGCTTTCTGCCCTGCAGTCGGATGGCAATGCCGAAATCGTGGCAACACCCAAGGTGCTGACGGCAGACAAGCAAAAAGCCCGTATCGCGGCCGGCCAGCAGTTGCCTTATCAACTGGCAACTTCCAGCGGTGCCACTTCCATTGCCTTCCAGGAGGCGGAGCTCAGTCTGGAGGTGACGCCCAGCATCACGCCGGATGGCCGCATCAACATGGACCTTTTCGTGACCAATGACAGTCCCAGCGATATCGTCACGGGTGGTGCACGTGCCATCAACACCAATCGCGTGAAGACCAATGTACTGGTTGATGATGGTCAGACCGTTGTCCTGGGTGGCATCTTCCAGACCAACACTTCCAAGAATGTGGTGAAGACCCCGTTCCTGGGTGACATTCCC
>JASLCO010000038.1 GCA_030146505.1 Moraxellaceae bacterium | reverse complement strand
GGGACGGCCGCGCTTCTTGGCCCAGCGATTATTGCCATCCATGATGATGGCAACATGGCGCGGCAGGCTGCCCGAGGCCGAGGAAACGTCGGGCGCACTGCTAGGCGAAGAGCTGCTTTCTGAAGAGGTCGGGCTCACATCAGACCTGCATCAGTTCCTGCTCTTTGGCGGCGAGCATCCTGTCGACTTCGCCCACGTATTTGTCCGTGAGCTTCTGCACATCGTCCGTGCCCTTGCGCTCTTCGTCTTCGGAAATTTCCTTTTCCTTGAGCAGGTCCTTGATGTCGGCCAGCACATCGCGACGGATATTGCGTATGGCCACACGGGCGTTTTCCGCTTCGGAGCGCGCGACTTTCTGCATGTCGCGGCGGGTTTCTTCGGTCAGCGCCGGCAGCGGCACACGGATGACATCGGAAGTGATGGGATTGAGGCCCAGGTCCGAGGTACGTATGGCCTTGTCGATGGCGGCCAGCATGGTGCGCTCATAGGGCTGGATGATGAGCGTACGCGCATCTTCCACGCCGACATTGGCCACCTGGGTCAAAGGTGTGTCAGCGCCGTAATACGGCACCTGCACATCCTTCAGGATGGCGGGATGGGCACGACCGGTACGCACTTTGCCGAAGCCGTTTTCCAGCGACTCCAGGCTTTTCTTCATGCGGGCTTCGCCGTCTTTCTTGAGATCATTGATCATGTCTTTTCTCCGTTCGGGCAAGCCGCTCAGCGCGGGTCGGTTCCAATAAGGGTGCCTTCGGTTTCACCGCCAACCATGAGGTTCAGCAGCGCGCCGGACTTGTTCATGTTGAAGACGGTGAGCGGCATCTTGTGGTCGCGGCAGAGGCAGATGGCGGTGAGGTCCATCACGCCCAGCTTCTTGTCCAGCACCTCATCGAAAGTGAGGTAGTCGTATTTCACGGCGTTGGGGTTTTTCACCGGATCGGAATCGTAAACACCATCAACTTTGGTGGCCTTGATGACGAGGTCGGCATTGATTTCTATGCCACGCAGGCAGGCTGCGGTATCCGTGGTGAAGAAGGGGTTGCCGGTGCCGGCCACGAAAATCAGCACATCGCCGCCCTGCAGATGGCGTACAGCAGCACGACGGTCGTAATGATCCACCACACCGCTCATGGGAATGGCCGACATCAGACGGGTCTTGATGTTGTTGCGCTCCAGCGCATCGCGCATGGCAATGCCGTTCATCACGGTGGCCAGCATGCCCATATGATCACCGGCAACACGGTCCAGGCCGGCCGCCTGCAGGGCCGCACCACGGAAAAGATTGCCGCCGCCCACCACGATGCCGACCTGCACGCCGATGCCGACGAGCTGGCCGATTTCGAGAGCGATGCGGGAAAGGACTTTGGGATCAATGCCGAACTCGGCATCACCGGCCAGTGCCTCACCGGAAAGTTTGAGCAGGATGCGTTTGTGCGCGGGGTTGCGGTCGGCCATGGCGTCCTCGGGCTTTTATGCTTCCGGCCGGAATTCGGGCGGAAGGTCCTGTGAAAGTGCGGGAATCTTACAGGATGGCAAGGTCTTTTTCTCATAAAAAAGGCCCCATGACGGGGCCTTTTTCGTAAGCCTTACAGATGCTTACTTGGCAGCGGCGGCGGCAGCTTCGGCCACTTCGGCAGCGAAGTCCACTTCCTTCTTCGCGATGCCTTCGCCCACTTCCAGGCGCACGAACTGGACCACCTTGGCTCCGGCCTTGGACAGCAGGGCGCCGACCTTGGTTTCCGGATCCTTCACGAAGGCCTGTTCGACCAGGGACACTTCGGACAGGTACTTCTTCACCGAACCTTCCACCATCTTTTCAACGATATTGGCAGGCTTGCCGGACTCAGCCGCCTTGGCGGTAGCGATTTCGCGCTCCTTGGCCACGAGGGCAGGATCGACATCTTCCGGCGCAATGGCTTCGGGCTTGGCAGCCGCGATGTGCATGGCGATATCCTTGGCCAGTTCTTCGTTGCCGCCTTCCAGTGCGACGACAACGCCGATCTTGATGCCGTGGATGTAGGAGGCCAGCAAAGCGCCTTCCACGAGTTGGGCGCGACGAACCTGGATGTTCTCGCCGATCTTCTGCACCAGGGCGATACGGGCTTCTTCCACCGTCACGCCGTCGTAGTTCAGGGCACTGATCTTGGCCACATCGGTTTCACGGGCGGCCAGCGCCAGCGCAGCAACCTTGTTGGCAAAGGCGGTGAAGTTGGAGTCGATAGCCACGAAATCAGTCTGGCTGTTCACTTCCAGGATGATGGCGGTGCTACCACTCTTGGCAACAATGATGGCGCCTTCGGCGGCGATATTGCCGGCCTTCTTGGCAGCCTTGGCCTGACCGGACTTGCGCAGGTTGTCGATGGCCAGTTCGATGTCGCCATTGGCTTCGGTGAGGGCTTTCTTGCACTCCATCATGCCAAGGCCGGTACGATCACGCAGTTCTTTCACGAGGCTGGCGGTAATTTCTGCCATGGTTGCAATCCTCTCTTGAGTCAGTGCCGGGGTTAACAAACCCGCAGCTTGGTTAATCCGCATGTCACCCAGGTGACATCACAGGAGCAACAAAGGGGGCATGGCCCCCTTTGTCTGATGGAATGGCAGCAACCGATTACTCGGCAGCAGCGCCTTCCACTTCCACGAAGCCGTCAGCTTCGCGGCCGCCATGGGTAGCGGCATATTCACGGCCTTCAAGCACGGCATCGGCCATGGCGCTGACATACAGCTGCACGGCACGGATGGCGTCGTCGTTACCGGGAATCACGTAGTCCACGCCCGCGGGGTTGGAGTTGGTGTCCACGATGCCGATGACGGGAATGCCCAGCTTGTTGGCTTCAGTGATGGCGATCTTTTCGTGGTCAACGTCCACCACGAAAATGGCATCGGGCAGGCCGCCCATGTCCTTGATACCGCCGAGGGACTTTTCCAGCTTTTCCTTTTCGCGGGTGCGTTCCAGCGCTTCACGCTTGGTCAGCTTGGCGAAAGTGCCGTCTTCGATCTGGGCTTCCAGATCCTTGAGGCGCTTGATGGACTGGCGGATGGTTTTCCAGTTGGTGAGCATCCCGCCGAGCCAGCGGTGATCCACGAAAGGCATGCCGGCGCGGGAGGCCTGTTCACGGATGATGGGGGCTGCAGCACGCTTGGTGCCCACGAACAGCACCTTGTTCTTGTTCGAGGCCAGCTTGTTGACGTAGGTCAGCGCGTCATTGAGGGCAGGAACGGTGTGCTCGAGGTTGATGATATGGATCTTGTTGCGGGCACCGAAGATATAGGGTGCCATCTTGGGGTTCCAGAAACGGGTCTGGTGACCGAAATGCGCGCCAGCCTGCAACAGCTCGCGCATGGATACTTGTGCCATGAACGTAAACTCCGGTTTGGGTTAAGCCTCCACAGACCCCGGTTGCCAACCCTTCTTTCTCAAAGGGCACCCGGCAAGCGTGACGGACTGTGTGCGGTTTATGGGATTTCGCCCCCGGGCCTGCCCTGCCGGATCCGTTGCCAGAAATGCGGGTTTGCCCAAAAGCGGCGCGCTTTATACCATAGGCCCCCTTTCCCCTCAACCGCGGCGGCATCAAGGCCCCGCGGCATTAACCGAACCCTGTGGTGCCCATGAGCCAACTGATCAAGACCCCGGAAGATATAGAAGGCATGAGACTGGCCGGCCGCCTGGCCGGTGAGGTGCTGGACTATATCGGCCCGTACGTGAAGCCCGGGGTCTCCACCGAGGAGCTGAACCGGCTCTGCCACGACTACATCGTGAATGTGCAGGGCGGCATCCCCGCCCCCCTGGGCTATGGCGGCGGAGGTGGCCGCATGCCCTTTCCCAAGTCCGTCTGCACCTCGGTCAACCATGTGGTGTGCCACGGCATTCCCAGCGAAACCAAGATCCTGAAAGACGGCGACAGCATCAATATCGATGTCACCGTCATCAAGAACGGCTACCACGGCGATACCAGCAAGATGTTCGTGGCCGGCAAGCCCTCCATCCTGACCGAGCGCCTGATCCGCGTGACCCAGGAATGCATGTACAAGGGCATTGCCGCCGTGCGCCCCGGCGCACGTCTTGGCGATATCGGCCATGTCATCCAGAAGCATGCCGAAGCCAACCGCTTTTCCGTGGTGCGTGACTTCTGCGGCCACGGCATAGGCAAGGTCTTCCATGAAGAGCCACAGGTGCTGCACTACGGCCAGCCTGGCACCGGCATGGAACTGAAAGCCGGCATGATTTTCACCATCGAGCCCATGATCAATGCCGGCACCTGGCATACCAAGATCCTGCCCGATGGCTGGACCGCCGTGACCAAGGACCACAAGCTCTCCGCACAGTGGGAACACACCGTGCTGGTCACGGCCAGCGGCGCCGAAGTCCTTACCGCCCGCCATGAAGAAGACCTGGGCTTTCTGGCCGCCTGAAAGACCCCGCAATACCTCGCCACGACAGGATTTTTCCATGACCGCAGTGCTTGATCTGGCGTTTGATACCGGGCTTTTCGACGCAAAGACACTGGAGACAGGCGAGAAAGTCCCGCGTGCGGCCTATCGCGAGGCCATCAGGAAAGCACGCGAAGTGCTGTTCGAGCGCTTCAAGGCCGGTGAAGACATACGCAAGCTGGTCTGTGCCCGCGCCTGGGTGACAGACCAGTTGCTGGCGCATGCCTGGCGTGGTCTGGAACTGGACCAGTTCAGTGATATCGCCCTGCTGGCTGTTGGTGGATACGGTCGCGGCGAACTGCACCCGGCTTCCGATATCGACGTCATGGTGCTGCACAGCCAGAAAAGCCTGGGCGACAAGGAAAGCGCCGTCGTTTCCGACTTCATCACCCTGCTATGGGACCTTGGACTGGAAATCGGTGCCAGCGTGCGTTCGCTGGACGAGTGCGTGGATGCCGCGCGCGAAGACATCACCATCGCCACCAACCTGATGGAGTCGCGCACCATCATCGGTGATGAACAGCTGCGCGTGGAAATGCAGGCCATTACCGGTCCCGAACACCTCTGGCCCGGCAAGGCATTCTTCAAGGCCAAGTGGGACGAGCAGATAGAGCGCCACGCCAAGCACAACAACACCGAATACAACCTCGAGCCGGACATCAAGAATGCCCCCGGCGGCCTGCGCGACATCCAGACCGTAGGCTGGGTGGCCAAGCGCCATTTCGGCGCCGCCACCCTGGAAGACCTGGTCGGCCACGGCTTCATCACCGAAGCCGAATACCGCCAGATTTCCGAAGGCCTGGCCCTGCTCTGGCGCATACGCTTCGCCCTGCACATGATTGCCGGCCGCAGCGAAAACCGCCTGCTCTTTGACTACCAGCGCCAGGTCGCCCTGCTCTTCGGCTATACCGACAGCAAGGCCAACCGCGCCGTCGAACAGCTGATGAAGTCTTACTATCGCGCGGCCATGAGCATTTCCATGCTCAATGAAATGCTGCTGCAGTATTTTGACGAAGCCATCCTGCGCGTCGATGAGACCGCCGTCATCAAACCAGTGAACTCGCGCTTCCAGTTGCGTGACGATTACTTGGAAGTCACCGGCAATGAGGTTTTCAAACGCACGCCTTCCGCCCTGCTGGAAGCCTTCGTGCTGCTGGGCAACGACGCCAGCATTGTCGGCGTGCGCGCCAGCACCATCCGCCTGATGATGGAAAGCATCGACCTCATCGACGACAGGTTCCGCAACGACATACGCAACACTTCACTGTTCATGGAATTGCTGCGCTGCCAGCACGCGCTGTTTTCCTCGCTGCGCCGCATGAAGCGCTACGGCATCCTGGGCCGCTATATCCCGGCTTTCGGCAACATCATCGGCCAGATGCAGTACGACCTCTTCCACATCTATACCGTGGACGCACACACCCTGCTGGTGATGAAGAACATGCGCCGCTTCCGCTATGAGGAAGTGGAAGAGCGTTTTCCCGTGGTGGCCAAAGTTGCCCAGCGCCTGCCCAAGATCGAGCTGCTGTATCTGGCTGGCCTTTTCCACGACATCGCCAAGGGTCGTGGCGGCGATCACTCCGAGCTGGGCGCCGTGGATGCCCGCGAGTTCTGCCTGCACCACGGCCTCGGCAAATGGGACGCCAATCTCGTGGCCTGGCTCACGCAGAACCATCTGGTGATGTCCATGACGGCGCAGAAGAAGGATGTATCCGACCCGGATGTCATCAATGATTTCGCCCAGAAAGTCGGCGACATCGTGCACCTGGATTATCTCTATGCGCTGACCGTGGCCGACATCTGCGCCACCAATCCGAATCTGTGGAATTCCTGGCGCGCTTCGCTCCTTCGCCAGCTCTACACCCAGACCAAGCGCGCCATACGCCGTGGCCTCGGCAATCCCATCGACAAGCAGGAGTGGATAGTCGAGACCCGCGCTGCTGCGATGGACATCCTGGAGGCGGATGACGATGTACAGGAAAGCGACGTGAACCGCATCTGGGACCGCCTGGGCGACGACTACTTCCTGCGCGAAAGCGCGATGGACATCGCCTGGCACACCAAGGCCATCCTGCAGCACCCGGAAAGCCAGTCCCAGGGAAGCATCGCCCCGCTGGTACTGACCAAGCAGAACCACAGCGAGCAGTTTGAAGGCGCCACGCAAATCTTCGTCTACACGCAGGACATGCCCAATCTCTTTGCCGCCTCGGTGGCCGCGCTGG
>JASLCO010000035.1 GCA_030146505.1 Moraxellaceae bacterium | reverse complement strand
CCGCTCCTACGGGCATATGCCTGTCTCCGTAGGAGCGGCTTCAGCCGCGAACGCCTTTTTAGCCCAGGCTGCATCATCGTCATGATTCACGATTCATTCCCCCTGAACACCTCGCTGTTCCCCGCCTTCAACAACAATTTCCAGGTCTCCAGCGTGCCCATGCCCTGGCGCAGGCGTTTTGCCAGTTGCAGCAGTTGGCGTCCGCCTTGCGGGGCCTGCCACTGGGTGATGCCGTACTGGTAGATGCCTTCCTTGAGGGCGATGAGGGCGGGGCTGGCGAGGGCGCGGCGACCGAAGAACATCACGCCGTCGCGGTCGCCGAAGGACATCACCACGGGTTTGGGCCGGGGGCGGAAGGCCTGCAATTCCTGGCCATCCAGCAGGGCCTGCATGTTGCGGGCGGCGTGGCGGCCGCTGTCTTCGGCGTAGAAGGCCTGTTTTTCCAGGGGCTCGGGCAGGCAGGCCGTGTCGCCGGCGATGAAGATGCGGGCATCCTGACGGCTTTGCAGGGTGACCGTCACCCCGGCGTCGTGGCCCGGCTCGGCGAGGCCGGCGCTGGCCGGCAGCGGCTGGCTGCGCCGGCCCGTGCTCCAGATCGTCAGGCGGGAGGGCAGCTCGCGGCCGTCGGCCAGCGTGACATGCTGCGCGCCCACGGCGCTGATGTGGCTGCCGGCATGCACGCTGACCTGGCCCTGCATGGCGCCCAGCAGTCGCTGGTGCAGGCCGGGGAACTGCGGGAAAAGCAGCGGTGCCTGTTCCACCAGATGCAGATTGAGACGGCCGCCCGGGCCAAAGCGCTGCAGGATTTCGCCCAGCATCTCCAGGCCTTCGATGCCGCCGCCGGCAATCACCACATCGCGCCCGGCGGGCAAGGCCGCAAGGCGGGTCAGGGCATTGCCTATGCGCTGCGCCTGTTCCACCGAGCGCGGATGCAGGGCGTGTTCGGCCACGCCCGGGATGCCGTGGTCGTGCGCTTCGCTGCCTGTGGCCAGCAACAGGAGGTCGTAGTCCAGGCGCTGGCCGGAGGCCAGCAGAAGGCTTTGTCCGGCGCGGTCAATCTGCATGACGCGGGCGCAGAGGAAATTGTGGCCGTGGGCTGCCAGCAGCGCCTGGCGCGGTCGCTGCAGTTGTTCGGCGCTTTTCCGGCGCGACAGCAGTTCATGCACGTTCGGCAGCCATTCTGCCTGTGCCGTGGCATCGACCAGTGTCACCTTCACGCGCGTGGCCTCCAGGGCGGCAGCGGCGGCAAGGCCGGCAAAGCCGCCACCCACGATGACGATATGCGGGCGCGGGCGCTGGGCGAGAAAGCGGCGGGACAACAGGGCCATGCAGGATTCCTTGGCGGAGCGGGGTGCAGTCGGGCAGGGGCTGCCCTGCGTTTCAGCGCGCAGTTTCCGGGAGTCGTCGGTTTGCCACAAGCCTTTGCCTTGGCGCAGGGGAATCAAACCGCTAAGGTTGCCCGGGGCGTACACGAGCCGGCTTCATGTCGGTGCGGGTGCACAGACAGCTTTTGTCGGCAACATAGAGTCCCTGTTCAAAATCTTTTGCTTTCGTCGTCCCGGCGCAGGGCCTTCCGCGGCAGGTTCTTCGCCGGGACGATGTTTTCAGGATTCGTGGTCCGCGAACGTGGCCATGGCGGAGATCCTGCAAGGACTCCAGGGCACAAGAAGAAAGAAAAAATGACGCATTACTGCAAATACCATTTGCTGGACGAAGCCGACTGGCACTGCCCGCAATGCCGCGTGGAATTCTGCCCCACCTGCTCGCCGGACCTGCCCGGCCAGGAAGTGCCGGTGCATTACTGCCCGCTCTGCAATGGCGAGCTCAAGCGCCTCAATGCCGCGGATTCGGCGGCGCCATTCTGGCAGCGCCTCACGGATTTCCTGCGTTACCCCTTCTCGCCCCTGGGCCTGGGCCTCCTGCTGCTGGCCTTCGTGGTGCCCTTGCTGGTGGGCGATGGCATGCCGGCCTATGTGGCTGGCGCGGTGGTGCTGCTCATTGTCGGCAAGTATGCCTGGACCGCGCTTGAGCAGACCGCCAATGGCGAGCTGGAACCGCTGCCCCTGGACAAGCTTACCCAGGCCGGCAACAACGAGCTGGCGATCGGTGCCGGCATGGTGCTGGTGTTGCTGTGCGCGGCCACCGGTGCGCTCTACCTGAAGACGGCGGTCTATGGCTCGGCTCTGGCCGTGCTGGCGCTGGCAGTGTTGCCGGCGCTGCTGGTTGCCATTGGCGTGAATCGCAGCGTGGCCTCGGCGCTCAATGCCGAGGGTGTGAAAACGGCCGTACTGGGCGTGGGGCCGGTGTATGCCATCGTGGCGCTGTTTTCGGTGCTGCTGTTTGCCGCGCTCAATTCCTTGGTCAGCGTGTTTGCCGACATCCTTCCTGCTGTATGGGGCAATGCGGCACGCCTGTTGGCCTACAGCTATTTCACCATCGTCCTCTTCGTGTTCTGCGGCTACCTGCTGCTGCAATACCAGGAAGCACTGGGCTTCACGCCGGCGGGTGGCGGCAAGGCACGGCGCACGGTGCGCAAGGTCGATCCGGCCGTCATCACGCTGGAAATGTTCCTGAAGGAAGGCCAGTACGCGCGCGCGCTCGGTCTGCTGCGCAAGGAAAGCGAAAAGAAGGGCGCCACCATTTCTTCCCACGAGCGCTACCACAAGATGTTGCTCATGATGAGTGACGAGCAGGGCCTGCGTACCCATGCCGAGCTTTATTTCCGCATGCTGCTGGAGTCGGGCCGCGATACCCAGGCCGTGGCCCTGCTGCGCGATTATCTCGGGCTGCTGCCGGGCTATCGTCCGGAAGACCCCGACCTTTGCTATGACCTGGCGCTGTCCTTCGAGCGCCTGGGCGACTACAAGCTTGCCGTGCATGTGTTGAACGGCATGCACAAGGATGCGCCGCATTACGCGCGCCTGCCGGAAGCCTATCTGCTGGCGGCACGGCTGCTGGCCGAGAAACTGGCGCTGCCGCAAAAGGGGCTGGCGCTGGTGCAGTTCCTGGATGGCCGTTTCAAGACCCACAAGGCCTACCCGGAAATCCAGCAGGCCTTGCGCGACATTGCCGGGCAGTTGCGCCCGGCCTGACGTTGTTTCCCGGCTTGCAGGCGGGCCGCCGCCGGAGCGCCTGACAGTGATCTGCTTGCAGGGGTTTATCGGGGGCTGGCACCGGGTGACGTTCACTCGTTTATAAACCCTGACGTTACCGGGCTTCCGTCAAAGCCCTCCTGGCAGAATTTGCTGTGCAGAAAGACAGGGATGACATCATGCAGGCAAGCTCCTTCAGTCTTTTTCCCATGCTGGCCGCGCCGGGGAAAATCCG
>JASLCO010000389.1 GCA_030146505.1 Moraxellaceae bacterium | reverse complement strand
CAGAAGTTTGAGGAATATCTGCTGGAGAACCCGTCGGCAGGCAAGATCATCGTCGGCAAGATTCTGGATGCGGCCCGTGCTCGTGAAGCGGCCCGCAAGGCCCGCGAAATGACCCGCCGCAAAGGCGCGCTGGATATCGCCGGTCTGCCCGGCAAATTGGCCGACTGCCAGGAAAAGGACCCCGCTCTTTCCGAACTTTACCTGGTGGAGGGTGACTCCGCCGGTGGCTCTGCCAAGCAGGGCCGCAACCGCAAGATGCAGGCGATTCTGCCCCTCAAGGGCAAGATCCTGAATGTGGAAAAAGCGCGTTTCGACAAGATGATTTCCTCAGCGGAAGTCGGCACCCTGATCACGGCCCTGGGCTGTGGCATTGGCCGGGACGAGTACAACCCGGACAAGCTGCGTTACCACAAGATCATCATCATGACTGACGCCGACGTGGACGGTTCCCACATCCGCACCCTGCTGCTCACCTTCTTCTTCCGTCAGCTGCCCGAGCTGATCGAGCGCGGTTACATCTATATCGCCCAGCCGCCGCTGTACAAGGTGAAGAAGGGCAAGCAGGAACAGTATGTGAAGGATGAGCCGGCGCTGGATGAATACCTCACCGCCGTGGCACTGGAAAATGCCGGCCTGGTGGCTGGTCCGGGCGTGCCAGCCATTACCGGCCTGGGTCTGGAAACCCTGATCAAGGATTATCGCCAGGCCCAGGCCGTGATAGACCGTATCAGCCGTCTCTATCCGCTCACGCTCCTGAATGCCCTGCTCTACTCGCCCTCCCTGAGTGTGGAAGCGCTGACTGACAAGGCTCAGGTGGAAGCCTGGAGCAAGGCAGTGCAGACCCGTGTCAGTGCCGATGCCGATGCCTCCGAGCGCTATCTGATTGAAGTGGTGGAAGACACGGAACACCGCCGCTTCATCCCGCAGGTGGAGCTGGTCGCCCACGGAGTGCCCTACACCTATCGCCTCACCGCGGACTTCTTCGGCTCCGGCGAATACCGCGTTGTCGATGGCATGGCCCGCAAGCTGGAAGGCCTTATCGAAACCGGCGCCTATATCCAGCGTGGCGAAAAGCAGCAGCCCATTGCCAACTTCCAGCAGGCCCTGGACTGGCTGATGGCCGAATCGCGCAAGGGCACCAGCATCCAGCGTTACAAAGGTCTGGGCGAAATGAACCCCGAACAGCTCTGGGAAACCACCATGGACCCGGAAGCCCGCCGCATGCTGCGCGTGAATGTGGAAGACGCCATCAAGGCTGACCAGATGTTTACCTGTCTCATGGGTGATGCCGTGGAACCGCGCCGCGATTTCATCGAGACCAATGCCTTGCTGGTGGCCAACCTGGACGTGTGAGCCGACCAGCTCTCGGCCTTGTCTGGCGAAGCCTCCCGCATACCATGAATACGGTATTCGGGAGAGGCCCTGCCCCGTTGCAAAGTCGGGGGTTGTGGTGAGGGTGTGGCAAGGCATGCAAGAAGAGACGGGCGACAACAAAGGGGAAGCGCTGTGCCGGGTGCTGCTCGTCGAGGATGACGGGCCGCTGCGCGAGCGCTTTGCGCGCATTCTGGCGGCGTGGCCGGGCGGCCGGCTGGTGGCGGCCTGTGCGACGCTGGCCGAGGCGGTCGCTGCCTTGCAGACGCAGCCCGTGGACCTGCTCATGACCGACCTGCGCCTGCCCGACGGCCATGGCACGCAGGCCATCCGCCTCCTGCGTTCCCTCAATCCGGCGGCCGACGCCATGGTGATTTCGGTGCTGGCCGACGACAAGACGGTGATCGAGGCCATCGAGGCCGGCGCGGCGGGCTATCTCTTGAAGGATGCCGATTCGCTGGAGCTGGTCGAGGCCATCGAGGAACTGCGCGCCGGCCGCTCGCCGATTTCCTCCTCCATCGCCCGCATCATCGTCCGCCGCCTCGGCGCGCCGACGCCGGCCGTGCCCGCATCCGTATCCGCGCCTGTGCCCGCGCCGGCGGACATACTGACGCCGCGCGAAATGGAAATCCTGTGGGGCATCGCCAAGGGCTTCACCTATGCCGAACTCGCCGAGCGCCTGGGGATGTCCCGGCAGACCGTGCCTGTCCACATCAAGAACATCTACCGCAAGCTGGCGGCCAACAACCGTTCCGAAGCCGTTTTCGAGGCGTCGCGCCTGGGATTGATCCGGCTGTGAAGACCTGCCCGTGAAGATCCGTTTGGCCTGGGGCCTGCTGTGGGGCCTGATCGTCGTGGTCGCCAGCCTGCCCTTGTGGGTGCACCTGTCCGCGCCCGAGGCCGCCATCGCCATCACCGATGCCGTGCGTGTGGATGGCCCGGACGGGCCGGGGCGCGTCGCCCTGCCGGCCGTGCAGCACGAACGTGGCGGCTGGGCGCATTACCGCCTGGCGTTCAGCGTCGGCCCCGACACGCCGCGTCCCCTCTACCTGTTCATTCCCCTGCTGAGCCAGCGCGCCGTCATCCAGCTCGACGGCCACCCGGTCAGCGACACCGGCAACCGCGGGCTCATGGTCGGGCTGACCTCGGGCACCACGGAGTTCGTGCTGCTGCCGTCACGGCTGCTGAAGGAAGGCGACAACGTCATCGACCTGCACTTGCAGGCCATGGGCCTCGTGCGCGGCTATCTTTCGCCGGCCTACTTAGGCAGCGCGGCGGAACTGTCGCCGTTTTACCGCCTCCGCGTCTTCCTGCTGGAGTACCTGCGCCTGATGGTGGTGGCCGGCCAGTTGCTGGTGACGATGGTGGTGTTCGTGGTCTGGCTCTACCGGCCGAAAGAAGCCCTGTTCGGCTGGCTGGCCCTGCTGCTGCTGACCTCGATGTTCGTCTACCTCGGCCTGCTGAGCGACCTGCATCCGCGCCTGTCCGAACTGCTCCCCTACGCCTCCATGGTCGGTTCCTCGGCCAGCACCATCCTGGTGATCACGGTCCTGCTGGTCTGCGGCCTGCCGGTGCCGCGCTGGCTGAAGTGGGCGGTGGTGGTGATTCCCGCCGTCTGCCTGCTGCTGGCGCTTACCGGCATGGTGCCGGCGCACCGGCTGCTGCTGCTCGTCAATGCCCCGCTCAACATCCTGGGCCTGCTCGCCGGCCTGCTGCTCACCGGCTGGTCGGCCCTGGTCCGGCGCGTCAGCGAGGCCTGGCTCCTGCTGCTGCCCCTGCTGCTGGCGGTGCTGGTGGCCCTGCGCGATTTTGCCGTGGTGACGGGCTGGCTGGACGGGCCGGTGTTCCTCTCCGTCTATTACCGCCCGGCGCTCCTCATCGGCATCGCCATGATCCTGATGCGCCAGCTCGGCACCAGCCTGACGCAGCTCGACAACGTCAACGCCTGGCTGACGCGGCGCCTGGCCGAGCGCGAGGCCGAGCTGGAGCGGCTGCACCGGGACGAACGCCGGGAAGCGGCGCAGCGCGTGCGCGTCGAGGAACGCCAGCGCCTGACCGTGGACCTGCACGACGGCCTGAGCGGTCACTTAGCCTCCATCATCGCGCTGGCCGAGCGCGAACGAACCACCGGCATCGAGCGCACCGCGCGCGAGGCGCTGGACGACCTGCGTCTGGTCATCCACTCGCTCGACATCAACGACCGCGAACTCACCGTCGCGCTTTCCGGCCTGCGTGAACGCCTGGAGCGGCAGCTCAAGCGCATGGGCGTCGAGCTGGACTGGTCCATCGCCTGGCTGCCGGAAATCAGCGGCGTGACGCCGACCCATGCCCTGAACGTGCTGCGCATCCTCCAGGAAGCCGTCACCAACGCCATCCGGCACGGGCCGGCCACGCGCATCCTCCTGCGTGGCGATGTCGAGGCCGACGGCCGCGCCCGCCTCGTGATCGAGAACGACGGCGCGCCTTTCACGCCACAGGGACGCGGCGCCGGCCTGGAGAACATGCGCCGCCGCGCCGAACAGCTGGGCGGGGAAATCCGCGTGGAAGCGCTGGAAACGGGAACGCGGCTGACGCTGCTGCTGCCGCCGCAACTGCCGGAGCCCGGCGACGCGCCGGCATAATCCAGCGACTTTGCTGTTTGGGGAGAGCCCTGAAGGCACTGGATTCCCGCTTTCGCGGGAATGACGGCGATTCAGGTAGTTAAGTATGTAATTCCCATTCCTTAGCCCCAGCCCACGCCACCTCGCCCCGCCTCCCTACTATGTCCATGGTATGCCCCCTGCGTTTGCCGCCGGGCATAGTCATCCCCCATGGCCCGCCACGGGCGGGCCGCCGCGCATTGAATCCGCGTACTGAAACCGGGGGACGACATGAACAAGGGCAATCGGACGACAACGCTGTGGACGGGCGCACTGGCGCTGGCAACGGGACTCCTGGCCGCCGGCACGCAGGCGGCGGAACCGTCCCCGGCGCCGGCCTGGGTCGTGAGCTGCGTTTCCGCCTCCCGCGCCGCGCCCGCCGACTGCAAGATCGAGCAGCGCCTGGTGGCCCAGGAAACCGGACAGAGCCTTTCCCTGGCCGTGGTCAGCGTTCCCGGCGCCACGCGCAAACCGGTGCTGCAATTCCTGCTGCCCACCGGGCTTTCCCTGCCTGAGGGCGTCACCCTGAAGATTGACGACGGCAAGCCGGTGGCGGTGCCGCTCCAGTTCTGCGACGGCAGCGGCTGCTTGGCGTCGCTGCCGCTGACGCCGGCCCTCGTCGATTCCCTGCAAAAGGGCAAGACGCTGACCGTACAGGCCGTGGCCGGCGGCAGCCGCCAGCCCTATGCCTTCAACCATGTCCTGACGGACTTTGCCGCAGCCTGGGGAGCGGCGAAATGAGCGCGCTCTTTCACGACGCCGTGATGCGCAAGATGCCGGCGGCCCTGTTCGCCATCGCCCTCTTGCCGGTCGCGGCGACGGCGGCGGAAACCACCGTCACCACCGATGCCAGCGGCCAGGTGGTGAGCGACGTTCCGTTGGTGCAGACCGGCCCCGGCTATTACGCCGACGCCAATGCCCTGTACCTGAACAACAAGGGCAGCGCCGGGGCGGCGGGCACGGACTGCGGCAGTTCGACCGGCCAGAAAAAAGCCACCAACGGCAGCGACGGCGGCACCGCGAAGTCGGTGACGACCACCGTCACCTTTGCGCCGGCCAGCGGCGCCGGCACCGACACCATCGCCGTGGTCGGCAGCAACGGCGGCAGCGGCGGGCATGGCGGCAACAACACGCCGGGCTCCTGCGACACCGGCGGCATGGCGGGCGGCCGCGGCGGGGCCAGCGGCAGTGCCAGCCTCACCGTCAATCCGGCGACGAAGGGCGCGGTCTACACCGTCAACAGCACCGCCATCGTGGTGCAGAACCTGGGCGGCGACGGCGGCGCGGGCGGCAATACCGTGGACGCCACCGACGACAGCCGCGCCAAGGGCGGCAACGGCGGCAATGGCGGCAACAGCAGCTACGCCGTCGTCACCAACAACGCCGGGCTCAATGTCGCGGGCAGCCCGCAGGTCTACACCCAGACCACCACCGATGGTGACGCGGTGAGCACCGTCACGCAGGTGGTGAACACCGCGCATGGCATCGTGGTGCAGAGCGGCGGCGGCATCGGCGGCGTGGGCGGTTCCAGCACCGACAAGAACAAGCCGGGCGGCGCCGGCGGCAAGGCCGGCAACGCCGGCGCGGCGCTCGTCTACAACTACGCGCCCGTCACCACCAACGGCGGCAGCGCCATCCTGGTGCAGAGCATCGGCGGCTTCGGCGGCGATGCCGGCGTCAACACCAAGGGTTATGGCGGCGCGGGCGGCGGCGGTGGCGACGGCGGCTATGTGTTCGTCTCCAACAGCGGCGCCCTCACCGTGAACGCCAGCAGCCTGCCGCCGTGCAGCGCCAGCCTCACCAGCAACTGCCTCATCACCGACGCCACCGATCCCGCCCTGCTGTCCCGCCTGACCGGGGCCTGCGACACCCGCACCACGGACTGCGAGCTGAGCGGCGCCTACGGCATCTATGCCCAGAGCGTCGGTGGCGGCGGCGGCAACTCCGGCGGCAAGTCCGGCCACCACGCCATTGGCGCCGACGGCGGCGATGCCGGCTACGGCAACATCACCACCGTCAACAACAGCGGCGCCATCGCCCTCGACACCGAGGGCTCCACCGGCGTCTTCGCGCAGTCGGTGGGGGGCGGCGGCGGCGCCGGCGGCCTGGCCTATGCCAAGGGCCATACCGCCATCGCCGTCGGCGGCTCGGGTGGTGGCGGCGGTTCCGGCGGCGTGGTCACGGTCAGCAACGGTGGCGACATCTGCACCGGCGGTGCCTGCGGCGTGGCGCTGGCCGACCTCGCGGCAAAGTGGGACACGGCGGGCGGCGCCTACGGCATCTACGCCCAGAGCGTCGGCGGTGGCGGCGGCGCGGGCGGCAGCGCCACCGCGCTGTCGGCGGGCGGCGGTTTCCTCGGCCTGACGCCGGGCAAGTCGCTGGCCATCGGCGGCGCCGGCGGGGATGGCGGCGACGGCCTGGGCGTCAACGTCAGCAGCACCGGCAACATCATGACGGCGGAGGTCAACTCGGCGGGCATCCTGGCGCAGTCGGTGGGCGGCGGCGGCGGCACCGGCGGCGGCGCGCTGGCCATGGATGTGTCCCTGTTCAGCGGCAAGGCGGTGGCGCATGGCGGTTCCGGCGGTGGCGGCGGCGACGGCGGCCTGGTGGCGGTGAACTGCGCCAAGTACAGCCTCGCCGCCAATTCGGCGGCCTGCCAGTCCGCCACCTACACCGTAAGTACGCCCTCGCAAACCCTGACGCAGACCTACACCCCTGCCCTGCTCACCGGCAATGACGGCAACCAGCACGCCGTCGCCACCGCCGG
>JASLCO010000005.1 GCA_030146505.1 Moraxellaceae bacterium | reverse complement strand
GCCACCTTGTTCTTCACCACCTTCACGCGGGTTTCCGAGCCCACCACTTCTTCACCTTCTTTCACCGCGCCCGTGCGGCGAATATCCATACGCACCGAGGCATAGAACTTGAGCGCGTTACCACCGGTCGTGGTTTCCGGATTGCCGAACATCACGCCTATCTTCATGCGGATCTGGTTGATGAAGATGACGAGAGTATTGGAGCGCTTGATATTGCCAGTGATCTTGCGCAGGGCCTGGGACATGAGTCGAGCCTGCAGACCCATATGGGAATCGCCCATTTCGCCCTCGATGTCCGCACGCGGCGTCAGTGCTGCCACGGAGTCGACCACGATCACATCGACAGCGCCGGAGCGCACCAGCATGTCGGTGATTTCCAAAGCCTGTTCGCCGGTATCCGGCTGGGACACCAGCAGGTCCTCCACTTTCACGCCCAGCTTGCCGGCGTAGGAAGGATCGAGAGCGTGTTCAGCGTCCACAAAGGCGGCGGTGCCGCCAGCACGCTGGCAGGCTGCAATCACTTGCAGGGTCAGGGTCGTTTTACCCGAAGATTCCGGGCCGTAGATTTCCACGATACGGCCGCGCGGCAGGCCGCCAATGCCGAGGGCGATATCCAGTCCGAGGGAGCCGGTAGAGATGGAGGGAATGGTGCCGGAGCCGGGGTGATCGCCAAGACGCATCACGGAGCCTTTGCCGAACTGCTTTTCAATCTGGGAAAGGGCTGCGGAAAGGGCTTTCTGCTTGTTCTCGTCCATCATCGGATCCTCTTCGTTGGCGAAATCGTTACGTTACGGGCTTCATGTTCAGGCGGCGCCAATAGGCTGTCCATGCGAGCAGTGCTGTACTTTCGCACAGGCCTCAGGCGCTGGCAATACCCATTTTTTCCAGCAGGCCGCTCAAGGCCCGCTCCACCGTCTGCCGGCGCACGGCATCGCGATCCCCCGGAAACAGGCAGCGCTCGGCCACCACGCCTTGCGGTCCAGCCCAAGCCAGCCAGACCGTGCCGACCGGCTTGTCCGCGGAGCCGCCATCCGGGCCGGCAATGCCGCTGACCGCTACCGCCCAGGTAGCGCCCGCTTTTGCGGCGGCTCCTTCAGCCATGGCCAGCACGACCTCTTCGCTCACGGCACCGTGCTGACGCAGCAAGTCGGCGGACACGCCCAGCTCACGGGCCTTGGCCTTGTTGGAGTAAGTCACCCAGCCCTGACCAAACCAGGCCGAACTGCCGGGAATACGGGTCACTGCTTCGGCAATGCCACCGCCTGTGCAGGACTCGGCCGTGGTCAGGCTGACGCCGGCGTCTTTCAGGGCAGCGCCCAGTCGGGCAGCGAGTTCGGTAATGACATCAGACATGGAAAAAGACGGCTGCAGGAAAACAGGCGCACACGATAAACGCTAATGCCGGTAGCAACCAGACGAGAACGACTGGCGCCGCTGTCAGCCCGGTCCCTACTGGCCGCCATCGTCGCCACTCCTTATCATGCGGCGCTTTGCTCCTGTAGATGGAAGAAGCCTGCCCATGAGTCCGGACCTCAGCGATCACACTCCGATGATGCAGCAGTACCTGCGCATCAAGGCCGAGCACCCGAACGAGCTGGTGTTCTATCGCATGGGCGATTTCTACGAGCTTTTTTTTGACGATGCCGTCAAAGCGGCACGGCTTCTGGACATCACGCTGACGGCTCGCGGCAAATCCGGTGGCAAGCCCATTGCCATGGCCGGCGTACCTTTCCATGCCGCCGAATCCTATGTCGGCAAATTGACACGCCTTGGCGAGTCCGTCGTTATCTGCGAGCAGATTGGTGATCCCGCCACCAGCAAAGGCCCTGTGGAACGCGCTGTAGCACGTATCGTCACGCCGGGCACGGTGAGCGATGAAGCTTTTCTGGATGAGCGTCAGGACACCTTGCTTTGCGCAATCTGCCAGCAGGGCGAAGTACTGGGCATTGCCGTTCTGGATATCTCCAGCGGCCGTTTCAGCCTGCAGGAAACCGGCAGCCTTGAAACGCTGGCCGCCGAACTGGCGCGCATCAATCCTGCCGAACTTCTGGTTGCCGAAGACAGCCTGCTGCTGGAGCAGGTCAGCGATCGTCGCGGTGTGCGCAAACTCATGGCCTGGGAGTTCGACAGCGAAGCAGCCGAGCGCTCTCTCTGCCAGCAATTCCAGGTCAAGGATATGCATGGCTTTGGTTGCGGCGAATTGAAAGCCGGTATTGCCGCTGCAGGCGCCCTGCTGAGCTATGCCAAAGAAACACAACGCACCGCCCTGCCCCATCTGCGCGGCCTGCGTGTGGAAAGCGCGGAATATGTGTTGCAACTGGACCCGGCAACACGCCGCAATCTCGAGCTCACACAAAACCTCAACGGCGAATTCGAACACAGCCTGGCCTGGGTGCTGGATAATTGCGCCAGCGCCATGGGCAGCCGTATGTTGCGCCGCTGGCTGCACCAGCCGTTACGCGATCGCGGCGTACTGCAGGCACGCCAGGAAGCCGTTGCCGAACTCAAAACCAATTATCGCTTTGAGCCGCTGCGCGAAATCCTGCGTGATGTGGGCGATGTTGAACGCATACTGGCGCGTGTCGCACTGAAATCCGCTCGTCCTCGCGATCTTTCCCGCCTACGCGACACACTCGCCCTGCTGCCACAACTGCAGGCCGATTTGCGCGGATTTTCCGGCGCACATCTGGCGACACTGGCGCGCAATATCCGTGAATACCCCGAGCTGGCTGATGTACTGACGCGGGCAATTATCGAAACACCGCCTGTTGTCATGCGCGAAGGCGGAGTGATTGCAGAAGGCTTCGATGCCGAGCTCGACGAGCTGCGCGCCATCAGCAGCAATGCTGGCGACTATCTCCTGCAACTGGAACAGCGCGAGCGCGAAACCACCGGCATCAGCACCCTTAAGGTTGGCTACAACCGTGTCAGCGGTTATTACATCGAGCTCACTCGTTCGCAGGCTGAAAATGCACCCGCGCATTTCATTCGTCGTCAGACGCTGAAAAATGCCGAGCGCTTCATCACGCCGGAGTTGAAAGTATTTGAAGACAAGGCCCTGTCAGCCTCTTCGCGCGCCTTGGCACGTGAAAAAGCCATTTATGAAGAGCTTCTGGACAGCCTGATTGGTGATATCACCGCTCTGCAGCTGACGGGCGAAAGCCTCTCTGAACTGGATGTGCTGGCCAATTTTGCCGAACGCGCCAGCAACCTGAATCTGGTGTGCCCGGATCTTGTTGACGAAGCCGGCATTGATATCGAAGCGGGCCGTCATCCCGTCGTGGAAAAAGTGCTGGACGTGCCATTCACGCCCAACTCGGTACGGCTTAGCCCCGAGCGTCGTAT
>JASLCO010000374.1 GCA_030146505.1 Moraxellaceae bacterium | reverse complement strand
ACCGCATCCAGACGGTTGCGGAATTCCGGCGTGAACATTTTCTTCATCACTTCGCTGGCGTCCGTGGTGTGATCCTGCGCGGTGAAGCCGATCGAGGCACGGCTGACCACATCGGCGCCGGCATTGGTCGTCATCACCAGGATCACATTGCGGAAATCCGCCTTGCGGCCGTTGTTGTCCGTCAGCGTACCGTGGTCCATTACCTGCAAGAGCAGGTTGAAGACTTCAGGATGAGCCTTCTCGATTTCATCCAGCAGCAGCACGGCATGCGGATGCTTGTTGATGGCTTCCGTCAGCAAGCCGCCCTGGTCATAGCCCACATAACCGGGAGGCGCGCCGATAAGACGTGACACCGTGTGGCGCTCCATGTACTCGGACATGTCGAAGCGGATGAGCTCGATACCCAGCGTCTTCGCCAGTTGCTTGGTGACTTCCGTCTTGCCGACACCGGTGGGGCCGGCAAACATGAAGCAGCCAATCGGTTTCTCCGGCGCCTTGAGACCGGCGCGTGACAGCTTGATGGCAGCCGACAGGGCCGTGATGGCTTCATCCTGGCCGAACACCGTCATCTTGAGGTCACGCTCCAGATTGCGCAGCGACTCCTTGTCGTTGGCCGACACCGACTTCGGTGGAATGCGGGCGATCTTGGCCACGATTTCCTCGATCTCGGAAACGCCAATGGTCTTCTTGCGCTTGGCCGGCGACTGCAGGCGCTGGTAGGCGCCCGCCTCGTCGATCACGTCGATGGCCTTATCCGGCAGGAAGCGCTCGTTGATATAGCGATCCGCCAGTTCGGCAGCCAGTTGCAGGGCCTTGTCCGCATATTTCACACCATGGTGCTCTTCAAAGCGCGGCTTGAGGCCTTTCAGTATCTGGTAAGTTTCGTCCACCGTCGGCTCTTTCACATCAATCTTCTGGAAACGACGCGAGAGCGCACGATCCTTTTCAAAGATGCCGCGGTATTCCTGGTAGGTGGTGGAGCCCATGCACTTCAGCGAGCCATTGGCCAACACCGGCTTGATCAGGTTGGAAGCATCCATCACGCCACCACTGGCGGCACCCGCACCGATGATGGTGTGGATTTCGTCAATGAAGAGGATGGCACCTTCCTGCTTGTTGAGCTCGGTCAGCAGGGCCTTGAAGCGCTTTTCAAAGTCACCACGGTATTTGGTGCCCGCAAGCAGTGCCCCCAGGTCCAGCGAGTACACGATGCTGTTGGCAATCGCATCCGGCACCTTGTTCTCGATGATGAGCCAGGCAAGACCTTCGGCGATGGCGGTCTTGCCCACACCGGGCTCGCCGACCAGCAGCGGGTTGTTCTTGCGACGACGGCAGAGAATCTGAACCGCACGTTCGACCTCTTCATCGCGGCCCACCAGCGGATCTATCTTGCCCTGGCGCGCGAGCTCATTGAGGTTGCTGGCATAAGCCTCCAGCGCACTCTTGGGCGTGGCTTCACTGCCTGACTCTTCGTCCTGCGCAGACTCCTGTGGCGCCTCCTGCGGTGCGCTTTCGTCGTGCACCTTGGAAATGCCGTGCGACATGTAATTCACCACGTCGATGCGGGCGATGGACTGCTTCTTCAGGAAATAGACCGCCTGCGATTCCTGCTCGGAGAAAATCGCGACCAGCACATTGGCGCCGGTGACTTCCTTCTTGCCGGACGACTGCACATGAAAAACGGCGCGCTGCAGCACACGCTGGAAGCCTAGGGTCGGCTGGGTTTCACGCTCGGTTTCATGCGAGGGAATAAGGGGCGTGGTTTCATCCACGAAATGGCCAAGATCACGGCGCAGGCCGGAAATATCGGCACCGCAGGCCTTCAGCACCTTGGCCGCGGATTCATTATCCAGCAAGGCCAATAGCAGGTGCTCGACTGTCATGAACTCGTGGCGCTTGGCACGGGCATCACGAAAAGCGAGATTCAGGGTTACTTCAAGATCACGACTGAGCATGTCGACTCCCCTTGTCTTTCGACGTAACGGCAACAGGCACTATCCCTGCCACCGGTTCAACTCCGCCCACTTCCTGCATGAAAAGCCGGATTCATGCAGATCAGCTCTGTTCCACGCGGCAGAGCAGCGGATGCTGGTTCTGCTGGGCGTAGTCCACGACCTGTGCGGCCTTGGTTTCGGCGACATCGCGGGTGTAGATGCCCACGGTAGCCTGGCCTTCCGTGTGTATCACCAGCATCACACGGGTAGCCTTCTCGCGATCCATGTTGAAGAAGCTTTCCAGTACCTCCACCACGAAATCCATTGGCGTGTAGTCGTCATTCATGATGACAACCTTGTACATCGGAGGCGGCGCCAGTTCAGGACGCGACTCCTGCACCGCCAGATCGCCTTCGGGCACGCCTTCTTCAGGCTCACCCTGATTGCGGACTGCATTGGAAAAGACTAGGTGAAGATGCAACGTTTTTCTCATGACGTCTCTACGACAAATGGTATGGGAGCTAAGGGGTTCAAATGCAAGGGTCGGTCCGGCCACTGGTGGCATGATACCGCCGCCGGTCCGGTCGGGGCAGACCCATCGGCTGGAAGCTTGACAGCTACGGGGCCGGAGGTTGAAATTTCGCCAGCCTGGCCGGTCACACAATAAAAACACCAAGGCACACAGACATAACAAAAACAGCCGTTGGCATCACGGCAGCAGTCGAGGGAAAGCATCATGGCCACCGGAAGCGTCAAGTGGTTCAACAATGCCAAGGGATACGGTTTTGTCCGTCCGGATACCGGCGGCGACGATCTCTTCGTGCACTACTCCTACATCCAGATGGATGGCTACAAAAGCCTCAAGGCCGGCCAGTTCGTGCAGTTCGACATCCAGGCGTCGGGCAATGGTTTCCACGCCATCAACCTGCGCCCCCTGAATGACCATGATCCGGCCCAGCACCATGCCCACACGGAAGAAGGCGCCACCTCCTCCCCCGTAGTGCAGGCGTCACGTTGAAATCTCAAGGCCTGCACGGCATCCAAATGAAAAAGCCCGCTTGCGCGGGCTTTTTCTTGCGGCCGTAAAACTTATTTGCAGCCCATGTGCTTGATGATGGCGTCGCCGAATTCGGAGCAGCGCAGCAGTGTGGCATCGGGCATCAGGCGCTCGAAGTCGTAGGTCACGGTCTTGGCGTCGATGGCTCCTTCCACCCCCTGGATGATGAGGTCGGCCGCTTCCGTCCAGCCCATGTGACGCAGCATCATTTCAGCAGACAGGATGATGGAGCCCGGGTTCACCTTGTCCTGGCCGGCATACTTGGGCGCCGTGCCGTGGGTGGCCTCGAACATGGCCACGGAGCCACCGATATTGGCGCCCGGTGCAATACCGATACCGCCGACTTCAGCGGCCAAGGCGTCGGAGATGTAGTCACCGTTCAGGTTCAGGGTGGCCACCACGGAGTATTCCGCCGGGCGCATCAGGATCTGCTGCAGGAAGGCGTCGGCAATCACGTCCTTGATGACGATGTCCTTGCCGGTCTTGGGGTTCTTGATCTTCACCCAGGGGCCGCCATCGATGAGTTCACCGCCAAAACGTTCCTGGGCCAGCTCATAGCCCCATTCCTTGAAGGCGCCTTCGGTGAACTTCATGATGTTGCCCTTGTGCACCAGGGTGACCGAGGGCTTGTCATTGTCGATGGCGAACTGGATGGCCTTGCGCACCAGGCGCTGTGTACCTTCCTTGGACACCGGCTTGATGCCAATGCCGCAACCTTCGGGGAAGCGGATCTTCTTGACGCCCATTTCCTCGCGCAGGAACTTGATGACCTTGATGGCCTCGGGGCTGTCGGCCTTCCACTCGATGCCGGCGTAAATGTCTTCGGAATTTTCGCGGAAGATCACCATGTCGGTGAGCTCGGGATGCTGCACGGGGCTGGGCACGCCCTTGAACCAGCGCACCGGGCGCTGGCAGACATAGAGGTCCAGCTCCTGGCGCAGGGCCACATTGAGGGAACGTATGCCTCCGCCAACGGGCGTGGTCAGCGGGCCTTTGATCGAAATGACGTATTCACGCAGGGCGTCGAAGGTTTCTTCCGGCATCCAGACATCAGGGCCGTAGACCCTGGTGGCCTTCTCGCCGCAGTAGATTTCCATCCAGGAAATGGCGCGCTTGCTGCCATAGGCCTTTTCCACGGCCTTGTTGACGACCTTGATCATCACGGGGGTGATGTCGGCGCCGATGCCGTCGCCTTCAATGAAGGGAATGATGGGGAAATTGGGGACGTTCAGGGACAGGTCGGCGTTAACGGTGATTTTGTCACCATCCGCCGGCACCGTGATCTTCTGGTAACCCATTATGCAGGTACTCCCGGGGTGCAGTTTGTGACTTGAGCCTATTCCCAAAAGCCGTCCCCTGCCGCCGGATGGATAAAAGCGCAGGGACTGCCGGGAAGCAGCAAGGGGGATCACACAGCACCAGTCGGAGTGCATCACGGGGTGGCCGTGATGTCGGCTGAGCCGCTGACCTCGGACTTGCAGGACCCGGATCGTACGGGTTCACGCATTACGCCATGAAGGCGTTGATGTCGGGATTTCCGGACCGCCGCCGGTCTGGCTGACGGCCTGTGGGGATAGGCTCTTCCGGCGCGAAGTATATCCTCATACACCCCTGCTCCATAAGTCGTGCAACCGCGAAAAATGCTGTTCCGGCAGCAGTTTGCGCAATTTTCAGGCAAGCTTTACCGGCTCCAATGCCTAAACAGTCACGTCATGTCCCGTTTGATACTCCTCAACAAGCCATTTCAGGTGCTCTGCCAGTTCCGTGACACGGACGGCCGCCCCACCCTTGCCGACTTCATCAGCCAGCCCGGGGTTTATCCAGCCGGCCGCCTGGACCACGACTCCGAAGGACTTTTGCTGCTCACCGATGACGGCAACCTGCAGGCCCGTATTGCCGACCCGCGCTGGAAACTGCCCAAGACCTACTGGGCGCAGGTGGAGGGCGAGATAACAGAAGAAGCCCTGCTGCAATTACGGGAAGGCGTGATGCTGAATGACGGCCCCACCTTGCCCGCTGGCGCCGAGAAGCTGACAGCCCCTGAACTTTGGGAGCGCCAGCTGCCCATACGCTATCGCGCCAATATTCCCACCAGCTGGCTGGCCCTGACCTTGCGTGAAGGCCGCAACCGCCAGGTGCGACGCATGACAGCGGCCGTCGGCTTTCCCACCCTGCGACTGGTGCGACAGGCCATAGGGCCCTGGTCAGTGGAAGGACTGGCACCGGGAGAATGGCGGGAACTGCAACTGGATGCAGAAACACAGCGAAGTATGTTCGGCATGAGCGCGATATCAGCCGGGAAGAAAGACAGCGCCAGAAAAGAGAGCCCGAGGAAAGGAAGGGAAGCCCCCGGCAGCAAGGCCGGCGACAATCGCCCTCTCAGGAAGAACGATACCCGGAAGACCAGCGATCAGCGGCCGCGGCGTCCGTCGTCTTCGCCTCGACCCAATGCGCCTGCCCGCCCACCCAC
>JASLCO010000290.1 GCA_030146505.1 Moraxellaceae bacterium | reverse complement strand
GCCGTGCAGCAGGTGCAGGAAGTGACCACCGATGGAGTCGTCATCAGTTTCTACTTCAATACGCTTGCCGTTGTAGGCGAAGTGGTACCAGTAGAGCAGCATGGAGCCGAGGGAGGCCATCAGCTTGTCAGCGATGTCGCGGGCGCCCGGGTGGTTGTGGTCTTCCTTCTCGGGCTTGACGCAACCCAGCACGGAAACACCGGTACGCATCACATCCATGGGATGGGAAGACGGCGGCAACTGTTCAAGCGCCACCTTCACGGCAGCCGGCAGGCCACGCAGGGATTTCAGCTTGGCCTTGTAGCCCGCGAGTTCAGCGGTGGTCGGCAGCTTGCCGTGTACGAGCAGGTAGGCAATTTCTTCGAACTCGGAGGTGGTGGCGAGATCGAGGATGTCATAGCCACGGTAGGCCAGATCATTGCCGGTACGACCCACGGTGCAGAGGGCGGTGTTGCCGGCGGCGGTGCCGGACAGGGCAACAGATTTCTTGGGCTTGAAACCGGGGGTCGTTGTCGTGGTTTGTTCGGACATTTTTTGTCTCCTTCAATTCTGAAATTTTTTCAACTTTGAAAAACTACAAAACTCATCCCCTCTCCCGCCGGGGCCTTGGTGCCCCTTGAGGGTAGAGGGTCAGGGTGAGGGCCAGCTTCAAATCAAGCACAGCTCCTCATCCGCCCTACGGGCGCCTTCTTCCAAAGGGAGAAGGGAAAATCACTTCTTGCTGGCGAACAGCTGGTCGATCTTGTCTTCGTAGCTGTGGTAGTTCAGGAATTCGTAGAGTTCCTTGCGCTTCTGCATGAGGTCCAGCACGTTCACCTGGGTGCCTTCCTTGCGCACGGCTTCGTACACGGCCAGCGCGGCTTTCTGCATGGCGCGGGTACCGGACAGCGGGTACAGCACCATGGCAATGCCCTGCTCGCCCAGTTCCTTGGTGGTGTAGTAAGGTGTGTCACCGAACTCGGTGATGTTGGCCAGCACCGGAACCTTCACGGCATCACAGACCTTGCGGTACATGGTGATGTCGGTCATGGCTTCGGCAAAAATCGCGTCGGCACCGGCTTCCACATAGGCGCTGATGCGGTCGATCACGCCGTTCAGGCCTTCTTTCTGCAGGGAGTCGGTGCGCGCCATCACCACGAAATCAGCATCGGTCTTGGCATCCACGGCCGCCTTCACGCGGTCCACCATTTCATCAATGCCGACAATTTCCTTGTTGGGGCGATGACCGCAACGCTTCTGCGCCACCTGGTCTTCGATATGCACGGCAGCCGCACCGGCCTTGATCATTTCCTTAATGGTCTTGGCAATATTGAAAGCGCCCCCCCAACCGGTATCGATGTCCACCAGCAGCGGTGTGTCCACCGCAGAAGTGATGCGGCGCACATCGGTGAGCACGTCTTCCAGCGAGGTAATGCCGAGGTCAGGCAGACCGTAGGAGTAGTTGGCCACGCCGGCACCGGACAGATAGATGGCGCGGTAGCCCACTTGCCTGGCCATCATGGCGGCATAGGCATTCACGGTGCCCATCACCTGCAAGGGTTTTTCTTCGGCAATCGCCTGGCGGAAACGCGCACCGGCGGATGTTTTCTGCGACATGGTCTACTCCTGCTGGGGTTTGGTGCCGGCACGCATGTCGGCACCGGCATGCATCAGGCCTTGTGAGCCCGACAGTTCACGAAAATGAGCCTCGATATTGGCGCGCGCGGAACCGATATGGCGGCGCATGAGGATTTCCGCCATTTCGCCGTCACGCGATTCGATGGCTTCGATGATACGAAGGTGATCGGAAAAGGCTTTTTGCGGCCGCCCTTCCGTCACGGAAAACTGGTAACGATACAGACGCACGCGGTGATACAGCTCGCCACAAAGCATTTGTGTCAGTACTTCGTTACGGCTGCCCTGCACGATGCGGTAGTGGAAATCGAAGTCACCTTCTTCCTGAAAATAGGCGCGGCCCTCCTGCAACTCGTCCTGCTTTTCATGCTGGGTAAGCAAATCCTTCAGGCCCTGCACTTCTTCCGCCGTCATATGCAAAGCCGCCAGGCGCGCGGCCAGACCCTCCATGGCTTCGCGCACCTGGTAAATCTGGATAAGTTCTTCGAATGACAGGGAGATGACGCGCACACCCACATGCGGAATGCGGGTCAGCAGTTTGCGGCCCTCAAGGCGACGCAGGGCCTCACGCAAAGGCCCGCGGGACACGCCATAACGGGCAGCGAGCTCGGCCTCGGACATCTTGCTGCCCGGCTGCAGCTCGCCCTTGACGATGGCATTCTGGATTTCGCTGAAGACCCTGTCGGCCAGGGTCAAGGCTTCCGGCACGGGCTCGGCCGTGCGGGCAGGAAAGGCAGAAGGAAGCGAGACAGGAGTCATGGGATGTTTTGTCGACAATCCATGGGGATGCGGCACGTTACTCATCAGTCACGGGCCTGTCAACGAGGCGGGAGCCAATATTGTCAACAATTCCAGCAGATGACAGCCGTCCGACCACCCGGTTATAAGGTCTGCCCCACTTCCGCCACCGGATACACCGCCATGCTTGTCGACATCGGCCTCAACCTCGGCAGCGACCGCTTTGATCTGGACCGGGAAGCCGTACTGCAGCGCGGTCTGGCTGCCGGCGTCAGCCACTTCATCCTGACGGGTACCAGTCTCGAAGAAAGCCGGCAGGTACTGGCCATGGCGGCCACCCAGCCCGCCTGCCGCGCCACCGTGGGCGTCCATCCCCACAACGCCAGCAACCTGACGACGGAAGTGATGACCGGCCTGCGCCAATTGCTCAAGGAGCCGGGGGTAGTGGCCGTAGGCGAGACCGGCCTGGATTTCAACCGCAACTACTCCCCGCCCGAAGCCCAGGAAAAAGCCTTTGTGGCCCAGATAGGCCTGGCCGCTGAAACCGGCCTGCCTCTCTTCCTGCACGAACGCGATGCCAGTGCCCGCATGGTGGAATTGCTGGTCGCCCACCGGAGCGAGTGGAAAGCTGGCGTGCTGCACTGCTTCACCGGCAACCGCGAAGCCCTGCATGCCTATCTGGACCTTGGGCTTCATATCGGCATTACCGGCTGGGTCTGCGATGAGCGACGGGGCCAGGAATTGCAGGCACTGGTAAAGGAGATTCCGGCAGACCGCCTGCTGCTGGAAACCGACGCCCCCTGGCTGCTGCCCCGCGACCTGCCACAGCCGCCCAAAAGCAAGCGCAACGAACCGGCTTTCCTGCCGCATATTGCGGCACGGGTGGCGGCATTGCGCGGGGAAAGCCTGGAGACCCTGGCAGAACAAACCACCGCCAATGCGCGAGTCCTTTTCCATTTGTAGGTGCGGATTCATCCGCACAAAACCGGGATGCCCGTGCGAATGAATTCGCGCCTACAAAACCATTTCAGAGCAGCCGCAAAATATCGAGGAAGGAAAATGGCCAGCCCAGCTCACGACCATCTGCCGCTACGAGGACCGGAATGCGCTCGCCATAGCGGTTGAACAGCGCATCATCCAGCGCAATGTCCACATACTGCCACTCGATGCGCCGCGCGGCGGCCATCTTCTGCAAGAGCAGCTCGGCCTCGTCACAAAGATGACAGCCTTGTGTGCCGTACAGCTTCAGCACGATCAGCTCTTTTCCGGATGCCGGATTTTCCAGCAACGGTGGATATTGGGATTGCGTTCGAAATCGAAGCCTATGGTCTCGGCCGAGATATCCTCGATCACGAACTCGGCCAGGGCCTCGGTATCCAGCTTGAACTTGCGGAAGTTGTTGGAGAAATACAGCGTGCCGTCCTGACGCAGCGCCCGCATGGCCAGCCAGATCAGCTCGACATGGTCTTCCTGCACATCGAAGACATCCGGCGTGCGCTTGGAGTTGGAAAAGGTCGGCGGATCGATGAAGGCCAGGTCGAATTCATAGCGGCAATCGCGCAGCCATTGCATGCAGTCCGCCTGCTCGAAATGATGGCCCTCCTCCGGCAATCCGTTCAGCGCGAAGTTGCGCTGCGTCCAGGCCAGGTAGGTGGGCGACAGGTCCACCGTGGTGGTCGATGCGGCCCC
>JASLCO010000280.1 GCA_030146505.1 Moraxellaceae bacterium | reverse complement strand
CTGACGCCGTCGAACATGCCGGTATCGATATAGCCGGGACAGACCGTGGTGACCGCAATATGTTTCACCCCGCGCTCGATCAACTCCTGGCGCAGTGATTCGGAAAAGCCCACGGCGGCCCATTTGCTGGCGGCATAGGTGGTGCCATACGGCACGGCAAGGAAGCCGGCACCGCTGGCGATGTTCACCAGATAGGCTTCGCGGCTCGCCATGAGATCGGGCATGAACACATGCGTCATCGCTATCATGGCATCGACATTCACACGCTGGGTCAGCAGGTGCTTTTCCAGTGGCACTTCATCGAAGATGCCGCCGAATACGATGCCGGCATTGTTCACCAGCGCATCAATGCGTCCGGCCACGGCATGCACCTGTTCAGGCAGGGCGCGTATCTGCTCAAGATCGGTGAGGTCGGCGCGCAAGCCCCAGGCGTGACCGCCGGCCGCCACGATGTCGGCTGCCACCGCTTCTGCGCCCGCCTGGTTGATGTCAACCAGCACAATGGCCGCCCCCTGGCGTGCAAAAGCCAGCGCCATCAGGCGACCGATGCCGCTGGCCGCACCGGTGATGAGGAATGTCTTGCTGTGAAACAAGGTATTGCTCCGTACTCTGCTTGTCCGCACCGATTCAGGCGTGACAGTTAATGATTCATGAAACAGTGCCGTGATGCCGGAAATTGGCCGGGCATCCGGAAAATCTATCCAGCACCGCCTCAGGCAGCCCGCTTGCCGCTCTTCTTGCGGCGCTCATTGAGCGAACCGTTCTCACCGAAGAGTTTTTCCCGCCATTCGGCCAGCAGTGCTTCCGTGCCGTGGTACGTGGGGTGAAAGCCACGCCTGAAGTAGTCAAAGTATTTCGGGGCCAGGCGTGTGAAGAAGCCCCTGGGGCCTAGCGTGTAATTAAGGCCGCTGAAGAATTTTCTTGCCTGGAAGGGCTGGTCATCTTCGGCCACCAGCTTCATCACCATGAAAAGCACCAGCGGCCAGTACACCGAGGTGATCGCCAGCATGGCGCCCGTACGCAGTACATAACTGCCGCTCACTTTTTCATAAACATCGAAAGCCACCGATTTGTGCTCGGTCTCTTCCATCGCATGCCAGGTCCAGAAAGCCTGTGCCAGCGGGGCCATCTTTTCCCTCATGTCGGCATCGCGCAGCAACTGTTCGCCGATGATGGCGGTGTAGTGCTCAAGGGCGGCGGTGGCTGCCAGCTGGAACTTCTTCGGGCAGCGCTGCATGGCCTTGATGGCCAGACCGGAGATGTACTCCAGCTCGTCAACGGCAAAGCCGTTCTTGATCAGCGCCAGGTTGAAAGCGTCGTGTTCCTTGGCATGAAAGGCTTCCTGCCCGATAAAGCCCGAGATCTGGGCGCTCAGCTCAGGGTCGGTAATCTGGTCACGGAAATGACGGACCGCATCCACGAAGAAACGTTCGCCTTCCGGAATCGCAGACGACAGGGCCGTCAGCACGGCGGTGATGAGGGGATTGTCGCCCACGTAATAGCGCGGCATGTCTGCCGTAGAAAAGCCGAAATCCATATGGCGGGGTGGAATCCTGTCCTGGCTACCGAAACCTGTGCGGGCTGATGCTGTGCTCGAACGCATTTTTCACTCCGGTTTTCCTGTCGGGGAACGCAGGCAAGGGCTCTTGCGGGCCCCGACCTGCGTGATGACGTGATCAGGCTTTTCAGTCGCGACGGTACATGGTGATGACGCAGGCGCCACCCAGGCCGAGATTGTGTTGCAGGGCTACGCGAGCGCCGTCCACCTGGCGCTTGTCCGCTGTGCCACGCAACTGCCAGACCAGCTCGGTGCATTGCGCAAGACCGGTAGCGCCCAGGGGATGGCCCTTGGAAAGCAGACCGCCGGAAGGATTGGTGACGAATTTGCCGCCATAGGTGTTGTCGCCATCCCAGATGAATTTCTCGGCACCGCCTTCGGAGCAGAGGCCGAGACCTTCATAAGTGAGCAGTTCATTGGCGGTGAAGCAGTCATGCAGCTCCACCACCTGCACGTCCTCGGGGCCTATGCCGGCCGCTTCATAAACCTGCTGCGCGGCTTTTTTCGTCATGTCATAGCCAATCATCTTGATCATCGACTTCTCCTCGAAGCTGGAGGCGTAGTCAGTGGTCATGGCCTGGGCGGCGATATACACGGAATTCTTGATGCCATGCTTTTTCGCGAATTCATCAGAGCAAAGAATGGCCGCACCCGCACCACAGGTCGGCGGGCAGCACTGGAAGCGGGTCAGCGGATCAAACACTTCCTCCGAAGCCATGATCTCTTCCAGCGACAGTACCTGGCCGAACAGGGCATAAGGATTATTGCTGGCATGCTTGCGTGCCTTTTCGGCGATCTTGCCGAAAGTTTCCTTTTTGGTGCCGTACTGCCAGCGGTATTCACGGCCGGCACCACCAAACATCTGCGCCGCTGGCGGTGCGCTGCTGAAGCCCTGCACATCCAGCATCACCTGTGCGTGCTGGCCCATGGGATTTTCACGATCATTGAATTTGGAGCCCAGTGCACCACGCTCCATTTTTTCAAAGCCCAGTGCAATCACACACTCGGCGAGACCTCCCTCAATGGCCTGACGCGCCAGGAACAAGGCCGTCGAGCCCGTGGAGCAGTTATTGTTAACATTCACCACGGGAATGCCGGTCAGGCCCAACTCGTACACGGCACGCTGGCCGCAGGTGGAATCGCCGTAGACATAGCCGACAAAAGCCTGCTCGACATCGGCATAAGGAATGCCGGCATCCTTGAGCGCAAGCGTGCCGGCCTCGCGGGCCATTTCGTGGTAGTCGGGGCTGCTGCCGGGCTTGGCGAACTTGGTCATGCCCACACCGATGACATTAACGCGACGCTTCATGATCTTGTCTCCGTAAAAGAAAGGGGGTCAGGCCAGACCGGCCAGGAAGCCGAGCTTGTGCGCGAGTGCGGCATCGCCATCCACGCGCAGGTCACCATGCTGGTAGAGGTCGCGCAGATCACGCTTGCCCTGCGCCAGCGCCTTGAGGTTGTCATCGGAAATACCCAGCGTGACAGCCGCTTTTTCATTCTTGCCGCTGCTGATCTGGGGCGGGTTAACGCTGAAATCCACCGTCCAGCCCGCATCCGGCTCACGCACATTGAACTGGAAGATTTGCGACAGGCCTTCGGCGGCTGCCTTGTTGTCGCCAAGACGCTTGCCCAGTGCAGCAAAAATTCCTGCCGCGGCCGCTTCGCGCGTACTGGTCGCAGCTGCGGCAGGCTTGGCCGCCGCACCCCCGCTCAGACGTTTGGCGCGCGCTTCTTCCACCAGCTTCTTGTCCATGCCGGCCAGCACACCCAGCTTGTTGGAGGCCATGACATTGCCGGTGATCTTCAACTTGCCGCCAAAGAAAAGCTTCTGTACTTCGGCAACATCACCACTGAAGAGCGTGGCGGCATGCACACTGTCCATATCCAGCGTGACATCGGCCTTCTCGGCCTGGCCAGCACCTACAGCACCCTTGCCGTTCTTGAGATCAATGAAGAAAGATGATTCCGGGTTGTGGAAAACAAACTGGAAACTGGTCTTGGTCTTTTCCACGAGCTCCGGATTGGCCGCCACAAAGCTGGCAATGCCGCCGAACACATCGTCCAGCGTGATCTCGTCATTGGCTGCCGCTTCTGCCGGTGCCGCCGCAGGAGCGGCACCGCCGCCAGCCGCCACGCGTGCATCACGCGCCGCTTCCACCAGCTTCTTGTCCATGCCGGAAAGCACGCCCAGCTTGTTGGAGGCCATGACATTGCCGGTGATCTTCAGCTTGCCGCCAAAGTAGAGTTTCTGGACTTCGCCGATATCGCCACCGAACAGCGTGGGCACATGCTCGCTGTCCAGCTCCAGGGTGACATCGGGCTTGTCAGCCTGGCCGGCACCGGCGCTGCCCTTGCCGCTCTTGAGATCAACAAAGAAGCTGGCCTCCGGCTTGTGGAAAACAAACTGGAAAGCCGTTTTGGTTTTCTCTGCCAGCTCGGGCTTGCTGCCTATGAACTGGTTGATGGCAGTAAACACATCTTCCAGGGCAATTTCGGTGTTGGCGCTGGCAGGTGCGGCCTTGCTGGCGGCAGCCGGTGCCGCAGCCTTTGCCTTGGGCGCAGGAATCTCCTTGTAGAGCTCGACAGCCGCATTCTTGATGACGACCTCGTTGCGCTCCTTCACGCTGGTCTCGAAGACGATGCGCGTGTCCGATTCCTTCCACATCTTCGTGATCAGGGTTTCACCCGGGAAAACACTCTTGGCGAAACGCACCTTGATGCTCTTGAAGTAGCGGGGGTCGTTATTGCTGAAGGCCTTGACCACATGACGGCCGCAATAACCGAAAGTACACATGCCGTGCAGGATGGGACGGTCATAGCCGAAAGCCTTGGCAAAAGCCGGGTCGGCATGCAGGGGATTCCAGTCACCGGAAAGGCGGTAGAGCAGCGTCTGGTTGGCATCGGTCTTTTCCTCGATGATGGCATCGGGAGCACGATCCGGCGGCACATTGATGTCGGCACTGGGACCGCGATCCCCTCCCCAGCCACCGGCACCTTTCACAAACGATGTCATTTCGTTGTACATCAACTCCTCGCCGTTCTCGTCAACCGAGGACACAGCAAAGGTGACTACCGCATTCGGTGCCTTGTCATAAGCATGCTTGAACTTGAAGATGTGCTTGAGCTTTGCCTTGGTCGGCAGCGGACGCCGGATTTCCGTGTACTGCTCGCCATGCAGCAGGCGGTCAAAACCGAAGTTCATACCGGGCAGCTTGAGCCCGCCGGTTTTGGCGGCCGCCAGCATGGCATTGGACTGCGGCATCACGCCGTAGGTGGGCAGCACCTGGAAATTTCCGCCCAGCTCATAGACATAATTGAGCTCGGTGGCATCCAGCGGATCACGCGCGGCGCCGATGCCCAGCGCATAAAGCGAAACATCGCGCTCGTCGTAGGAAGACTCCAGCTCCAGTCTGGCCTTGGTGGCTTCATCAAGGTCAATGAACTCATTGCCGCCCAGACTGGGATTGCTGATGTTTTTCAGGATGGGGCCGATGGAGTCCTGGGTATTGGCCGGATGCTCGGCATCGGTGAAGTCCGTGATCTTGTCCCAGCGCTTGGCGACATCGTCCACGCTGAAGATTTTGCCCAGCGGGAAGCTGGTGCCCTGCGTGCGCTCCCAGCGCAGCTTGCTGATATAGCCGGCGCCCACTTCAAACACACTTTTTGTTTCCTCGCAGTCCTCATGGCAGAGCCAGGCCACCAGCGGGCTCACCATTTCCGGCTTGAGGTTGGCCAACAGCTCCGGCGGCATGATGGTTTCGGTAAGACGCGAAGCGGCAATCGGCGCAATCGTGTTGACGTGAATGTTCTTGCTGCGGCCTTCTTCTGCCAGCGTATTGGAAAGACCGAGCAGGCCCAGCTTGGCGGCACTGTAATTGGCCTGGCCGAAATTGCCGTAAATGCCTGCTGCCGAAGTGGTCATGATGATGCGGCCATAACCCTTCTCGCGCATGATGGGCCAGGCGGCCTGCGAGACGGACTTGGAACCGGTGAGGTGCACTTTCAGGATGAGGTCCCAGTCGCCATCAGTCATTTTTGCAAAACTGACATCGCGCAGGATGCCGGCGTTGTTGATGACGATGTCCACGGTGCCGAAAGCATCCACGGCTGTTTTCACGATGGCGGCACCGTTTTCCACGGAATCGTAATTGGCCACGGCCTCGCCACCGGCAGCGCGGATTTCTTCCACCACCTTGTCGGCAGCCGATGAAGATTTGCCATCACCATGGGCGCCGCCGCCCAGGTCATTGACCACGACTTTTGCGCCCAGCGAACCCAGCAAAAGCGCATGCTGCCGGCCCAGGCCATTGCCGGCGCCGGTGACGATGGCCACGCGGCCGTCAAAACGAAGCTGTGTCATTTTTACGTCTCCCTATTCATTACACCGTCGTCCCGGTCCCCGTTTTTCGGGGATGCCGGGACGACGGATACGTTTTTTTAAAACCTGTCGGTCATTTCACAAGCAAAAAAGGGGCGACATTGCTGTCGCCCGTTTTCCAGTTCAGATGGAACGCGAAATCAATTCCTTCATGATTTCATTGGTACCACCGTAGATGCGGTTGGCGCGTGTATCGATATAGGCGCGGGCAATCGGGTACTCCAGCATGTAGCCGTAGCCACCGTGCAGCTGCACGCCTTCGTCCACCACCTTGGAGAGCAGGTCGGAGACCCAGTATTTGGCGGCGCAGGCGGCTTCCACGCTGAGCTCGCTCTTCAGCACCTGCTCCATGCAGCGGTCCACGAACACACGGGCCACCTGGATTTCCGAGCGCATTTCCGCGAGCTTGAAGCGCGTGTTCTGGTAGGCCGACACCGGCTTGCCGAAAACCTTGCGCTGCTTGACGTAATCAGCGGTGGTGGCGAGCGCGAATTCGGCACCGGCCACGCACATGATGGCGATCATCATGCGTTCCCAGGCCAGTTCCTTCATGAGCATGATGAAGCCCATGCCTTCCATGCCCAGCAGGTTGGATTTCGGCACGCGCACGTTGTCGAAGAAGAGCTCGGCCGTGTCCTGGCCCTTCATGCCGACTTTCTTCAGGGGCTTGCCCTTGCTGAAGCCTTTGCGGTCAGCCTCGATGATGAGCAGGGAAACGCTCTGCGCGCCGCCATTGATATCGCCGGTCTTCACGGCAACAACGGCTACATCGCAGAGATAGCCATTGGTGATGAAAATCTTGGAGCCGTTGACGATGTAGTCGTCACCATCGGCCACGGCAGTCGTACGGATGCTCTGCAGATCGGAACCGGTGCCCGGCTCGGTCATGGCGATGGAGCCCACGGCTTCGCCCGTGGCCATTTTCGGCAGCCATTTCTGTTTCTGCTCTTCGTTGCCGAAATTCAGGATGTAGTTGGCAACGATGTCGGAATGCAGGGAAAAACCGGAGGCGGAATCACCCACGCGCGCCTGCTCCTCCATGAGGATCATGGAATAGAGACGGTCCACACCCGAGCCGCCGTACTGTTCCGGCATGGTGGCGCAAAGCAGGCCCAGTTCGCCGGCCTTGTTCCAGATGTTGCGGTCTATGTGCTGCTGCTCTTCCCACTTCTCGTGATGCGGCGCGAGCTCGGTTTCAAAGAAACGGCGGGCGGTGGCGCGGAAGGCATCATGGTCCGCATTGAACAGGGTACGGGGAATCATGGGGGCGACGGGGCTGGGAGCGGTAAAGCTGCTCATGGTCTCTCCGGGGGATACAGGGGATGGGATGATGTATTTACAATACGTACGTTCAGTATGTTTAATTGACGCAGACCGGCGCAGGGCCTGTCAACGGCTGACAGCCGTCTTCATGGGCCACTTTGGATGGCTCAAGCTGACTGGCTACAATCCGCGCCCCGCACCGGGGCCATGGCAAGAGACAGAGGATTCAAGGCAATGAGCGAAGCGGAAAAGGCACAGCCCGCCCGGCGTACACAGACCGAGCGCAGCGAGGCCATGCGCCAGCGCCTGATCGATGCCGCCCTCAAATGCCTGCAGACCGACGGCTATGCCGGCACCACGGTGAGCCGCATCATCGAGGAAGCCGAAGTCTCCCGGGGCGCGCCGCTGCACCACTTCCCGAGTAAGTCAGCACTTATTGCCGCGGCAGCCGAGCAGCTCATCAAGCGCATCTATATCCAGATGGGCCGGGCCGTGCAGCGCCTGGAAAAATCGGATGACCGCCTGCACGACCTCATCTATGCCAGTTGGCGGGAAGTACTGAACCAGCCCGAGCATGTGATGCTGAGCGAACTGCTGCAGGCCAGCCAGCGCGATGCCGAGCTGGCCACCATCATCCGGAAGCTGTGGACGGCGGGCTATGTGACCCTGGGTGCCGCCGCCCATCACTACCTTGAGCCCCTGAATGAAAAGGACGATGTGCACGAGCTCATGGTGCTGACGCAGTGGGTGCTGCGCGGCATGGCACTGGACATGCACATCGTCTCCTCGCCCACGCTCTACGACCGCTATCTGCGCCTGTGGAGCCGTGTGCTGGCCGATCATCTGCGGACGCGGGATGTCAGCGGGCCCCCACCCAAACCGGAATTGTGGAATTCGGGCGTCGCCTGATTTTTTCAGACCGGTTTTTCCAGCGTGATGAAACGGTAGCTGCCCAGCTCACGCAGGGCGGTGGGCTGGTGTATGCAGGTGCGCAGATGCGGCAGCAGCTCCGGCGGCGCGATGTGCAGCAAGCGCAAGAGAACCCCCAGCGGATAGGTGAGCAATCCCAGCCAGCGTATGTAATGCGCTGTACGCGTCACCGCTGCCGTGACATCCCGGCTTTCCCTCACCATGAATCCGGCGGCCTCAGCCCAGCCTTCCATATCGGCCATGCAGGGCAGCTCCGGCACGGCAAAGCCTGCGCAGAAAATCCGGTAATGGTGCTGCTGGCGGGCACTCATCCGCGCCAGCGGCACGGCAAGGTAATAGTCGGCAATCACCAGGCGCCCGCCCGGCTGCAGGAGGCGGTGCATTTCCCGCAGCCACTGCTGTTTGTCCGGTGCATGGCAGCTGCTTTCCGAGGCAATGGCATGGCTGAAGCTGGCGTCGGGAAATGAAGTCGCGGAAAAATCTTCGCGCAGAAAGCGTGTCCGCTGCATGACACCGCTCAATACGGCATGGCGTTGCGCCGCTTTAACCTGCGCTGGAGAAATCGTGATGCCGGTGATCCGGCAGCCGGTAGCACGAGCAAACAGCACCGAGGTCCAGCCAGCACTGCAACCGGCATCCAGCACATGACTGCCGGCATCCACACGCCCCAAGCGTGCCAGCATGGCCTGCTTGTGATTGAGCAGGGCCTGGCGCAACGAATGGGTATGCTCGTCCCATAGGCCGTAATGCAGGCCCAGGGCACTGTAGAAAAAACGGTAATAGGGCGTGAGGCCGTCGTAATAGGCGGTGATGGACGCTGTCTGATCCCGGGCACGCATGGCGGGGCTCCTGCCGCTGCCTTAGCCTTGCTCAAGCTTGGATGCTTTGGCGCCACCATCAAGCGCCCTTCTGTCGTATTCCGATTACAGGCGCGCCCAGGAAAAAGCCCGGCACAGAGGCCGGGCTTCTTGCAGCAGCAGACGGATCAGAAGGGAATGTCGTCGTCGAAATCGTCGTTGCCGCGGGCCGGGGCATTGCCTCCGCCCTGGGGGCCGCCACCAAAGCCACCACCCTGCTGGTTACCCTGCGGCGCGCGCTGGGGAGCACGCGAAGGGGCGGGAGCCGCGCCCTGGTCGAAATCTTCATAGCTGGGGAAGCTGCCGCCGCCGGCGAAATCATTGCCGCCGTCAAAGCCGCCACCCTGCTGGCCGCCGCCGAAACCACCACCGCCCTGGCCACCGCCGCTGCCGCGGCTGTCCAGCATCTGCATGGTATTGGCCTTAATCTCGGTGCTGTATTTGTCCTGGCCGGTCTGCTTGTCCTGCCACTTGCGCGTGTGCAGGGAGCCTTCCACATA
>JASLCO010000260.1 GCA_030146505.1 Moraxellaceae bacterium | reverse complement strand
CGCAATGCCGTCAACGAAGTCCTGGCCGCCCTGGATGCCGGCAGCCTGCGCGTGGCGGAAAAAGTGAATGGCCAGTGGCAGGTCAACCAGTGGCTGAAGAAGGCCGTACTGCTGTCCTTCCGCCTCAATGACAACGCCCCCATCGCCGGCGGCGGTGGCGTGCAGTTCTATGACAAGGTGCAGACCAAGTTCGCCGACTGGACACCGGAACAGTTCGCCGCCGCTGGCGTGCGCGTCGTGCCGCCTGCTGTCGCCCGCAAAGGCTCCTTCATTGCCCGCAACGTCGTTCTCATGCCTTCTTACGTGAATATCGGTGCCTATGTGGATGAAGGCTCCATGGTCGACACCTGGGCCACCGTCGGCTCCTGCGCCCAGATCGGCAAGAACGTGCATCTCTCCGGCGGCGTCGGTATCGGCGGCGTGCTGGAACCACTGCAGGCCAACCCCACCATCATCGAAGACAACTGTTTTATCGGCGCACGCTCGGATGTGGTGGAAGGGGTTTTCGTTGAAGAAGGCTCGGTGATTTCCATGGGCGTGTATATCGGCCAGAGCACCAGGATCTATGACCGCGAAACCGGCGAAGTCAGCTATGGCCGCATTCCCGCCGGCTCTGTCGTCGTCTCCGGCAACCTGCCCTCCGCCGACGGCAAATACAGCCTCTACTGTGCCGTGATCGTGAAGAAGGTGGATGCCAAGACCCGCAGCAAGGTCGGCATCAACGAACTGCTGCGCATGGACTGAACGCCAGCCGCAGAAGACAAGAGGCAGCCTTGCGCTGCCTTTTTTCATGAACACCAGGAGTTGTCATGCTGACCATTTACGGCATCAAGAACTGCGACACCATGAAAAAGGCCTTTGCCTGGCTGGACGCCCGGGGCATTGCCTACGAATTCCATGACTACAAGAAGACCGGCATCACGGCCGCCCGACTGGAGGCCTGGGAAAAGGCGCTGGGCTGGGAGATTCTGCTCAACCGCAGGGGCACGACATGGCGCAAGCTGGACCCTGCAACCCAGGCCGGCATCAATCGCGAACAGGCATTGCAGCTGATGCAGGAGCAGACCTCCATCATCAAGCGCCCCGTCCTGGAACAGGGCAAAGCTCTTCTGGTCGGCTTTGACGAGGAAAGCTGGCAGGCAGCCCTGGCGAAAAAGTGACGGGATAAAGATCGTCCCTGCCAACAAACCAAGCCGGGAAAGCAGGCCTCAGGCTCCTGCAAGCAGCCCGTGCCATTACGATGTCACGGGCCTGTCATCCCGACGCGATACTGTGCAGCTGGATATCCTGCCTGTCGCAGATGGTCCGACCGGCCGGCCTTGCGCTGCATGTACCGGGCATTTGTGGGAAACAGGGCGAAGACCGTTCATCCTGCGCCCGCAAGCGTTGAATTTACGGGCCTGACGCTTATAATCGGCCGGTCTTGGCTCAAGCCAGCCCCTAACCATGTAATGGAGTTATCATGCGCCGCACACTCATAGGAATGGCCATTGGCCTCGTGTTGCCGCTGGGCGTGGCCCACGCCGATGTTGCGTCCGACATCAAGGCGGGCGTCCCCATGCAACAGGTATTCACCAACGCACTGGCCAATAATGTGTCGGTTGAGGCTGCCCTCAACCAGGCTATTGCCGCTGCCCCCGATCAGGCTTATGCCGCTGTCACCTCGGCCACCCAGTTGAACCCTGATCAGGCTGCCAACATCGTTTCCTCCGCACTGGGCCGCCAGCATAACCTGAACCCGGCCCAGGTCGTGGCTGCTGCACTCCAGGGAGCTCCGGAAAAGGCGGGGGTCATCGTGCCGACTGCCATCGTGAAGTCCCCCAGCTACTACACCGTGCCCATCGTGCAGCGTGCACTGGCTGAAGGTGTGGATGGCGCCAAGTTCGTGCCGCAGGCCATGCGCACCTCGCCACGCCAGGCTGACACCATCCTGACCCAGGCCCTGAAGACGGCCCCCCAGCAGACCCGTGCCATCATGGAAGCCGTCATTGCCGATCAGCCGGACAAGGCCACGCATTATGTAAGCGTTGCCCTCGACGCCAAGGCGCCGGCCAGCGATGTCCTTGCCGCTGCCTTCAAGGTAGCTCCGCGCCAGGCTGATGCCATTGCCGCAGTAGCCGCCGAAAAAGGGGTTCCTTCCCAGATCATCGCCGCTTCTGCCTCTACGGCTGGTTTGAATATTGCCGGCGTGAGTGGCAATACCGGCATGCCGAGCAGCATTACGGCAGGTGCCATTTCCCTGCCTCCCGCCTCTGCTCCTTCCTCGGGCGGTGGCGGTGGCGGCGGTGCGCCCGTCAGCCCCCACTGAATAGGGCACACAAAAAAGGGCCAGTTTTCTGGCCCTTTTTTTATCGCCTGACTCCACAAGAAACCTCCCGATGCAAACACCTCACAAGGATGGCTGGCTCTTTGTCCTGCTGTGCGTGCTCGTTTTCTGGGCGCCCGTTCCGCTGGGCAGCAACCGCCTCTGGGCGGCGAGTCTGCTGCAGGCCAGTTATGGCATCCTGGCTATAGCCCTTTGCCTCTTGCTGGCACAGGGCAGGATCCAGCCCGCGGCAAGCCTGCGCGCATCCCTGCCCGCTTTACTGCTTTTCCTGGGCATTCCGGCCTGGGTGCTGGTGCAACTGATCCCCCTGCCACCGTCCGGAAGTTCGCTCAGCCTGGATATCTCTGCCAGCAGCCAGAGCCTGCTGAACGGCTTGTGGCTGGCCTTGCTGTTTGGCTCCTGCCTGCAACTGCTGAACAGTCGGGAAAGATTGCGCACGCTTGCACTGGTCATCGTTGCCAGCGGTGTTTTTGAAGCCTGCTATGGCGTACTGACCATTCTGGGCGGCAAGGATTTCGACATCTTGGGAATTCGCTCCCCTCACTGGAGTACAGGAAGCGCCACGGGAACCTTTGCCAATCGAAACCATCTGGCTGGCCATCTGGAAATGTGCCTTTCATTGGGAATCGGGCTAATGATTGCCACGCTGGATACCAAACCTGCAGGAGAAAGTAACTGGCACGAACGCCTACGCTCTATCTTGCGTACCCTGCTCGGCCCCAAGACCAGGCAACGCCTGCTGCTGATTGCCATGGTGATTGCCCTGGTCATGACCCACTCCCGCATGGGCAATGCGGCTTTCTTCTCGGCCATGGGCATAAGTGCCGGTACGGGCTTCCTGCTCTTCAAGCGCCGCTCCCGTGCCATGGTGTGGCTGTTCGGCAGCATGGTACTGATCGATGTTTTCATCATCAGTTCCTGGTTCGGTCTGGATAAACTGGCAACACGTATTGAGCAGACCTCTGCCGCCAAGGAAGGGCGCCTGACTGTCAATGCAGAAGCCTGGCCCTGGTTCAAGGAGCACTGGCTGACCGGCAGCGGTGCCGGCAGCTTTACCAGCGTATTTCCCTCCTATCGCAGCCAGGATGTAGTGGGTTTCTATGATTATGCCCACAACGATTACCTGCAATTGCTCGGCGAATACGGCCTCATCGGAGCATCCTTCTTCGCGGCCATTGCTCTCTACAGCCTCTGGACCAGCCTGCAGGCGCAGCGCGAGCGCCGCAACCCGCTGCTGCGGGGACTGGCCTTCGGCAGCATGATGGGCATCGTGAGCCTGCTCATCCATTCCAGCACCGACTTCAATCTGCATATCCAAGCCAATGCCGCCCTGCTGACCATCCTGTGCGCCATTGCCTTTTGCTGCCGGCATCTGGACAGCCAGGATACAAGCCGCCTCCGTCGCCGGAAATCGGCGTCAACTGCCGCCGAAACAACAGCAAAGCAACAATAGGCTCTTGTCGAAAGGACTCCGCTTTATGCAAGCTCCGGCACTTACCCCTTGAGGATGCCCTCATGAAACACTCCGTTTTCCTCGCTCCGCTCTTCCTGTGCCTGCCCCTGCTGGCTTCTGCAGAACCCGCCACCTACCAGCGTGTCGATTTTTCCACCGAAGTATCCCGTGAAATTCCCAACGACCAGATGAATGCCACGCTGAGCGTGGAGCTCAGTGACAAAGACGCCGGCAAACTGGCACAGCAACTCAACGCTGTCATCAACGATGCCATGAAAAAGGCGGCAGCCTATCCCACAGTCAAGGTCAGCTCCGGCAACCAGAATACCTGGCCCGTCTACGGCAGCACGCTGACCTCCTCGAGCAAGCTGGAAAGCTGGCGGGGCCGCGCGGAAATCCGCCTTGAGACCAGGGATTTCAAGGCGGCAGGCGATCTGATCGGACAATTGCAGGAGAAACTGCAGATCGGTGGCATCAACTTTGTCGTGTCGGCCGACAGTCGCCGCAAAGTGGAAGACGGCCTCACCGCGGAAGCCATTGCCGCCTTCAAGGCACGGGCTGAATCCATACGCAACAGTTGGGGAGCCAAGGACTACAAACTGGTCCAGATGAGCCTGGGCTCGGCGGGCGGGCCAATGCCTTACATGCCCGTGATGCGCAAAATGGCCGACGCAGAAAGTGCTTCTGCGCAAAACTTCGCCGGCGGTGACACCCGACTCGTGGTCAATGTATCGGGCAGCATCGAGCTCCAACCCTGAAGCAGCAAGCTGCGGACAAATCCTTATGAGTGCCACCCACAAACACTTCTTTGCCGGAAAAAAAGTACTGATCACCGGCGCAGGCAGCGGCATCGGACAAGCCACGGCCTTCGCCCTGGCGGAGTGCCATACCCACCTGATCCTGTGTGACCTCAACGAGGAAGCCGTGAAACGCACAGCAAAACTGGCCCAGGGTCTCGGCGCCAGCACGGAAACTCATGTAGTCGATGTTTCCGACTGGGACGACATGCAGCGGCTGAGCCAGAAAGTGCACAAGACCCACGGTGCGCTCGACATTCTTGTCAACAATGCCGGTGTCGGCCTGGGTGGCGACTTCCTCAGCACCAGCATCGAAGACTGGCAATGGGTGCTGGGCATCAACCTCATGGGCGTGGTGCACGGCTGCAAGTTGTTTGCACCAGCCATGGCCGCGCAAAGCCGCGGCCATATCGTGAACACTGCTTCCATGGCCGGCTATTACGCCGCGCCGGACATGACCGCCTACTCCGCCAGCAAGCACGCCGTGATGGGCCTCACCGAATCGCTGCGTGCGGAAATGGCGGCCTACAATGTCGGCGTCAGTGCCATCTGCCCCGGTGTGATCAATACCAATATCGTGTCGGGCGGACGCATGCGTGGCGCCACAGGCGCCGCGCAGGAAAAGATTGCAGCACTTTACCGTCGCCGCAATTACGGCCCCGAACGCGTGGCCTCGGCCATACTCGACACCATCGTCAACAATCGCGCCGTCACCCCGGTGAGCCCGGAGGCTTGGGCCATGTATGGTGCCAAGCGGTTCACGCCTGCGCTGGTAGACTGGGCCGGCCGCAGCAAGCTGCTGAAAAAACTGCGCCCCTGATGCAAAAAAACGCCGGCAATCGCCGGCGTTTTCACATGAAAAATCCGCTCACGGGCGCAAGGTCGCCAGCAGTGCTTCCTGTCTGGCCTGCTGCATGATCTGTTTCATCTCGTGCACGGCGCCGGCCAGGCCGGAAAACACGGCCCGCGCCACAAGGGCATGCCCGATATTGAGCTCGTGGATATCCGTCAGCGCGGCAATGCGCTGCACATTGTGATAATGCAGGCCGTGCCCCGCATTGACGACAAGGCGGCCCGCCGCATAGGCCACCCCGTGGCCGATACGCTGGAACTCATGATCTTCATCGACCTTTGAAAGGGCATCTGCATAAGCGCCGGTATGGATTTCTATGGTGGGAGCCCCGGCGCGAACCGCCGCATCGATCTGGCGCTCATCCGCATCAATGAAAAGCGAAACATCGATGCCCAGACGGCCCAGACGCTGGCAGGCGGCACTCACCTTGTCAAACTGGCCGACGACATCCAGGCCGCCCTCGGTGGTCAGTTCTTCGCGCTTTTCCGGCACCAGGCAGACATGGGCGGGACGCAGTTCCTCGGCAAAACGCAGCATTTCCTCGGTGACGGCACACTCGAAATTCATGCGTGTCTGCAACACCTGAGCAATCAGGCGCAAGTCGCGCTCCTGGATATGGCGCCTGTCTTCGCGCAAATGCAGGGTGATACCATCGGCCCCGGCCTCTTCGGCAACAATTGCCGCCTGCACCGGGTCCGGATAAATCGTGCCGCGAGCCTGACGCAGAGTGGCCACATGATCGATATTCACGCCCAGCAAAACAGGGTTGCTCATCATTTCTCCCGGGATGCCTGAAACAGCTCACGACTTTTTAGCGGACGATTGCCCAGCAGGCGGGACAGCGCCAGGCGATGGATTTTCTTGGCGGCAGCAGCAGCTGGTGGCGAGGAAAAATCGCCGGCGGCCAGTTGCATCAGGACAGAACCATTGATGGCCGCCACCGAACGGCTGCGGGTGAAGCCGCGCTCGGGATGGAAATCATAGCCGAAAGCCGCAGCAACCGGCTCGCCGCTGTCACTGTCATGACCAAAATCAATACCGTAGCCTAGGGCATCCAGCAGATGACCCTCAAAACGACGCAGCAGGACGGCCGGGTCTTCCTGCAGCAGGCAGGCCAGGGTATCGGCATAGAAAACAAAAAGGGAAGGATGCGGCTCGTCTCGCGGCAGGAGGCGCACCAGGATTTCATTGAGATAAAACCCGCTGAACAAGGCCGGCCCGGCCAGCATCAGCGCAGGCCCCGCCATTTCCACCTGACGCAGGGTTCTGAGCTCGCCGGTACCCGCCGCTTCCACCAGGAGCGGCTGGAACAATTGCGGCACGCCCCGCTTGCTGCGCCGGCCGCCGCGCCACACGCCGGACATCCTGCCCTGTTCCGCCGTAAAAAGCTCGACCAGCAGGCTGGTTTCGCGATACGGCCGCGCATGCAGGAAATAGGCATGCAGCATGCTCATGAGCGATCAGTCGTAACCCAGGCTCTTGAGGGCACGCTCGTCATCCGACCAGCCACCTTTCACCTTCACCCACAAGGACAGCATGACCTTGCCGCCAAAAAGCTTTTCCATGTCGATGCGCGCTTCCATGCCGATGCGCTTCAGGCGCTGGCCACCATCTCCGATCACAATGGCTTTCTGGCCATCACGCTCCACCAGGATGAGCGCGCTGATACGCTTGAGCTTGCCTTCCTGCTTGAACTCTTCGATTTCTACCGTGAGCTCGTAAGGCACTTCATCGCCCAGCTGGCGCATGATTTTCTCGCGCACGATTTCCGCCGCCAGGAATTTCGAGGAGCGATCGGTAATCTGGTCCTCGGGAAAGAAAGGCGGAGACAGCGGCAACCTTTGCGACACCAGCTCCTGCAGGCGGTCGATATTGTGGCCTTTCAGGGCTGACACCGGCACCACCTCGACAAAGCCGTACTGGTGGCTGAGCTCGGTGATGCGCGGCAGCAGGGCCTCCTTGTCGGCCACCTCATCCACCTTGTTGATGACCAGCAAGGTCGGCAGGCCGGCCTCCCTGATCTTGCCCATCACCAGTTCGTCATCCGGCGACCACTTCAGACCATCGATCACGAACAGCACCAGGTCCACATCCTTGAGGGCAGACGTGGCGGCACGGTTCATGTAACGGTTGATGGCCTTGCGCTCTTCGCCATGGATACCCGGCGTGTCCACATACACGGTCTGTGTATTTTCCTGCGTCACGATGCCTAGGATGCGGTGGCGCGTGGTTTGCGGCTTGCGTGAAGTGATGCTGAGCTTCTGGCCGAGAATATGGTTGAGCAGCGTGGACTTGCCCACATTCGGGCGGCCGACGATGGCGACATAGCCACAACGAAAATCGGCCGCATGATCGGCCGACTTTCCAAAAAACTGGTTGATCAGATCATCATTACTCATCGCTGTCTCGAATACCCAGTTGCACAAGAGCGGTGGCGGCTGCCTCCTGCTCGGCATGGCGGCGGCTGGGGCCGGCGCCCGTGGTCGGCGCGGAAAGTCCCGGCACCTCGCAATTCACGCGGAAAGACTGGTTGTGCGCCTCGCCGCTGATGTCCGTCACACTATAAACCGGCAAGGGCTGGCGGCGCGCCTGCAACCATTCCTGCAGACGGCTCTTGGAATCCTTGATGACGGTTTCCTGGCCCACGCCATCCAGACGGTCACCGAACCAGGCCTGCACGCGCGCGGCACATATTGTCATGTCGGCGCCATCCAGGAAGATGGCCCCCAGCACCGCCTCCACCGTATCCGCCAGGATGGAGTCACGCCGGAAACCGCCGCTTTTCAGCTCGCCCGGCCCGAGGCGCAGATAAT
>JASLCO010000230.1 GCA_030146505.1 Moraxellaceae bacterium | reverse complement strand
AAGGTCATGGCCACCTGCTCCGCGTCCGACTACAGCAAGATTTCCTTTGCTGTGCTGCGCACCAAGGAGGGCGGACAATGAGCCAGATCTACGTCAGTCCCATCCTGCCCTGGGATCCGCTGCCGGGTGAAAGCAACCGCCTGCGCGGTCTCATGATCATCATGCTCCTGATCGCTTTCCTGATCATGATCGTGGTGCCCTTCGTGAAGATCCCCGAGGTCAAGCGCGCCGAGGCCGAAGCCGTACCCGAGCGCCTGGCCAAGCTGGTGGTGCAACAGAAGGAAGTGCCTCCGCCGCCGCCTCCCAAAAAGGCGGAAGAGGTCAAGCCCGATGAAACCGCCCTCAAGGCCGAAAAGCCGGTAGAGACAGCAGAAAAGGCGCCCAAGCCCGTGGTCACCGATCTGCAGCGCAGCGCCGCCAAGGCGCGTGCCTCCAAAGCCATACAGGACGCCGGTATCAGTGATGCCCTGGCCGACATCCGAGACATGGATGTGCAGGCCATGGCCGCACCGCACGGCCTGCCCGGCCAGAAAGGCAACGGTACCGGTGGCAGCGAACTCATCACCAGCACCGAAGAGGCCGGCACCAGCCGCAACCTGCTGACCAGTCGTGCCGGAGCCAGCTCAGGCGCCGGTGCCGCCTATGCCGGTGGTGTCAGCTCCGGCTTCGGTGGCGGCAAGGCGGGTGGCAAGGGCAGTGCCGGCATGCTGGGCGCCGGTGTTGCCGGCGGCAACGGCAAGCTGCAGTCGGTGGGCAGCGCCATTGGCACTGAAGCCACCAACGTCAACGCCCGCGTTGGCAAGGACGGCAAGTCGCGTCGTACCTCCGAAGACATCCGCAAGACCTTCGACCAGTACGGTGGCAAGCTGAACAATGCCTACCAGCGTGCACTGCGTGACGATCCGACCATGCAGGGTACGGTGCGCCTCAAGCTCACCGTGGCACCCGATGGCTCGGTCACAGCCGTATCCGTGGCGACCAGCCAGCTCAACAACGCCGATCTCGAGGCCAAGATCCTGGCCATCGTGAAGGGCTTCAACTTCGGGGCTTACGATGTGGAAATCTGGTCGGGTACCCACGACCTGAATTTCTTCCCGAACTGATGCTGTTGGCGGTAATGAAAAAGGCGCGATTTTCGCGCCTTTTTCATTTCTGGCCCGCCGTCACCTAGACGTGCCTGCATGGGAGCGGCTGTCTTCCTCCCCACTTTTGCAGGTGCTAATTCATTCGCCCATCCGGGTCCGATCTGTGCGAATGAATTCGCACCTGCAAAACCCCGTGGGAGCAGTCTCAGCCGCGATGGGCTGTCAGGGCCGCAGCAGTAATCGCGGCCAAAGCCGCTCCACCGGGGCTGCTACAATGCGCGCCCGATCCGAGGTCCGCATGTCCCCTGCTCCATCCTTCCTACGTGAATTCCGCGCGCTCTGCGTGCTGCTAGGCCCCATCCTGCTGACCCAGCTTTGCCAGGCCGCCTTCGGCTTTGTCGATACCGTCATGGCCGGGCAGGTGTCGCCGCTGGACCTGGCCGCCGTGGCACTGGGCGCCAGCCTCTGGCTGCCCATGGTGCTGCTGGTCTCCGGCATCCTCATGGCCACCACGCCGCTGGTAGCGGCCGCCTGGGGGCGGCATGACCACGCCGGCGTACCCGCCATCGTGCACCAGGCACTGTGGCTGGCACTCTTTATCGGCATGGCTGGCGCCGTACTGCTGCATCATGTCACGCCCGTATTTACCTGGCTGGATACACCCGGCCATCTGCGCGACATGACGCGGCGCTTTCTCGCCGCGATTTCCCTCGGCCTGCCGGCCATGGCCGCTTTTTCCGTGCTGCGCTGCTATTGCGAGGCCATGTCCCGGCCCATGCCGGTGACGCTGATCAGCATTGCCGGCCTCATGCTCAATATCCCGCTCAACTACATCTTCATCCACGGCTTTGCTTTTTCAGAAGCATGGGGTTTGCCGGCACTGGGCGGTGTGGGCTGCGGCTGGGCCTCGGCGATTTCCATGTGGGCCATGCTGTTGATGCTGGCCGTATACGTGCTGCGTGCAAAAATTTTCGAGAGCACGCGCCTGCTGCATGAACGCAGCGCACCGCACTGGGCATCCATAAAAACGTTCTTGAAACTGGGCCTGCCCATCGGCATCGCCATCTTTTTTGAAGTCAGCGTGTTTGCCCTTGTCGCCATCCTCATCAGCCCGCTGGGCGAATTGCAGGTGGCCGGCCACCAGATTGCGCTGTCGGTGACCTCGCTGCTCTTCATGTTCCCGCTGAGCCTGGCTTTCGCCATGACCATACGCGTGGGCCATGCCTTTGGCCGCCGGGATCTCGCCGCCATACTGGACACACGCCGTACCGGCCTCATCACACTCGCCCTCTTTGCCTGCTTCACGGCCACCTTCATCGTACTCACGCGCACCTGGCTGGCCGACCTCTATACCGACGATGCACAGGTGATAGACCTCGCTGCCGACCTGCTGCTGTTTGCCGCGGCCTACCAGATTGTCGATGCCCTGCAGGTAGGCGCTGCCGGCGCCCTGCGCGGCCTGCAGGACACAAAAGGCCCCATGATCCTGACACTGATCTCCTACTGGATCGTCGCCCTGCCCCTAGGCTATGTGCTGGGGCTGACTTTCCTCACCGGCGAGCGCCACGGCCCCTACGGCTTCTGGACCGGCCTCGTGGCCGGCCTCACAGTGGCTGCCGTGCTCCTCAACTGGCGCCTGCACCGACAGCTGCGCAGGCTCAGGCAGCAGGGTTTTCCTGCCACGGAACACTGACTCCGCCCCCCCCCAAGCCGCTCGCCATCACGGTCAGGAGACCGGCCATGGACGCGCTGGAAAACGTCAGCCTGCAATGCCCCTATTGCGGCGAAACCATAGAAATCCTGGTGGACCGCAGCGCCGGCGACCAGGACTGGATAGAAGACTGCAGCGTCTGCTGCCGCCCCATGGAGCTCCGCGTCAGCGGCACACATTCCGGCGAGCTGCAACTCGAAGCCCGCCAGGAAAATGACTAGCCACCCCTTGCGGCCTTGCCCGGAAAAAATCCGCCGGATGCCATTGGCCTGAATCCGCATTCCGGCTATTCAAGGGCACGCTCCTCATCAGGAAAACAATAACAATGCCCTGGCACTACATCGAAGCCGGCACAGGCCGCCCGCTGGTCCTGCTGCACGGCATAGGCATGTCCTCCAATGCCTGGAAAAACATCATTCCCCTGCTCGCCCGCGAACGCCGCGTGCTGGCCTTTGACGTGGCCGGCTTCGGCCGCAGCCCGCGCCTGCCAGCCTGGACAGCACCCACGGCCGCCAACCTGGCCACCGCACTCGGGCAAACACTGCAGGAACTCGGCGTGGAAACCCCTGTGGACATCGCCGGCAATTCCATGGGCGGCTATATCGCTCTGGAGGCGGCAAAACAGGGCCTGGCCCGCAGTGTGGTCGGTCTGTCTCCCGGAGGACTCTGGGCCGAAGGCGGGCTTGCTCCTCATATCAGTCTCAGCCTGAAAGCGGCGCGCTGGGGCGCCAAGACCGCGCCGGAACTGCTGCAGCGGGCCACCGGCATTGCACCGTTGCGCTGGCTGACACTGGCCATTCCCGTGTCATCTCGAGGCTGGAAAATTCCGAAGGAAGACGCACTCGCTTGCGTTGCCGACATCAGCGCCGCCACCGGCTTTGAAGAAACTTTTGAAAATGCCGGACGCTTTGCCAATGGCCGGGGCATCAGCGTGCCGGTGACGATTGCCTTTGGCAGCCGCGACTGGCTGCTGACGAAATCCGCGCAGCAACGCGACGAATTGCCCGCACACACACGCTGGCTGAAACCGCGCGGCTGGGGTCATGTGCCGATGTGGGATGATCCGGAAGGAGTGGCGAAGCTGATTCTGGAAGGGACAAAGTGACGTAGGTGCGAATTCAGCGCAGCGTTCGCACATGCCGAGGGATGATTGTGCGAATCAGTTCGCACCTACAGAAAAGCCGCCTCAGCCGCCCTTGCGGATGAGATAACGGAATTCCTTTTTCTCCTGCAGCGTTTCCTGCGCCACCAGCTCATGGCCCAGAAAGTTGCAGAACTTGGGAATGTCGCGCGTGGTGGAAGGGTCAGTGGCAATCACTTCCAGCAGTTCACCCGCCTGCATGTCGCGCACCTTGTTGTGCAGCATCATGACCGGCTCGGGGCAATAAAGGCCCCGGGCATCCAGATGATGGCTGACGTCGGAATGGTGGATAGCGGCTTCAGTCATGGCGAGGGGCGGGTTGCAGCGAAGGAGCGCGCATTGTCGCCCGAAAGCCCCCTGCAGAAAACCCGTAGGGGGGCGTTTACCCACCCTGCCCTTGCAGGGCGGGCAAACGGCGGCAATACACGGCGGCCGGCCAGAGCAGAGCCAGGGCAATGGCACCGGAAAGCAGGAAATAACCGGTAAATCCCAGCAGTCTGGCAGTGATGCCGGCGGCCAGATAAAAAATGCCCCCGAAAATCGCGAGGATGCTCACCTGCACGGTGAAATCGGATGCCGCCTGTTCAGGACGCGACAAATCCATCACCGCCGTCAGCAAGGCCGCCATGGCCATGCCGCTGGCAAAGTGCTCCAGGGCATTGATGCCGGCAACCAGCGCCATGTCCACGGGCCAACCTGCTTCATGCCGCCATGAAACAAGGGCATAGGCCGTCACGGCCACAGCCTGCAGGACACCGAAGCCGACAATGGCGCGTGCACGCCCGATTCTTGCCGTCAGCCAACCACCCAGCAAAGCGCCCGCCAACGCCGCCAGCGAGCCCGCCACGCTCACCATCAGGCCGATGTCCTTCAGGTCCAGCCCCATGTCTTTCAACATGGGCTTGACCATGGCCGAGCCCAACGATTCACCCGCCTTGTAAGTGACCAGTACCACCAGCCAGCCATACAGGCCCGGGCGCGAAAAAAAACCGGCGAAGCTGTCCCGGTAGCGTGGATGTTTGCGCGGAGCCGCCAACAGGGGTGGCGGCTCATGGAAAAAAAACAGGGGCAGTGTCAGCGCCGCCTGCAACAGGGCAAGAAAAAGGAAAGAGGCCCGCCAGCCCCATCCCCCCATGAAATAAAGCAGAAGGCCACCACCAACAATCAGGCCAAGACGATAGCCCGCCACCTGCACGCCATTGCCAAGGCCGCGCTCGTGAAAAGACAGGATGCGCACGGCCAGGCCATCGGTGGCAATGTCCTGCGTGGCGGCAAACAGATTGACCAGCAGCATGAGCAGGAAAAATTCCGCCACGCCACCCTGGCTGTCCAGGCGGTGCGGATCAAAAAAGGCGATGTAAAGCAGCGTGAAGAACGCCGCAAGCTGCATGGGCAATATCCAGCTGCGGCGCTGGCCCAGCCGCGCGGAAAAATGCCGGTCCGCATAAGGTGCCCACAGGAATTTCAAGGCCCACGGCATGGCCAGCAGGCCGCTGAAACCGATGATATCCAGTGATACGCCATACTGCCGCAGGATCACCGGCAGGGCTTGCGTGAAAACACCGGTCGGGAGGCCCTGGCAGACATACAGCGTCAGCAGCAGGCCGAGGCGGGAAGACAGGGCCGGGGAGGCATTCATGGCATGAGTCCGCAACGGCGCGGTGAGAATTCCGGAAAATCAGTTGAACACGATGGTCTTGTTGCCATGCACGATGATGCGGTCTTCCAGATGCCACTTCACCGCGCGCGCCAGCACATTGCGCTCCACGTCCTGCCCGAGGTCACGCAAAGTAGCCACATCATCGCGATGTGAAACACGGTCCACGTCCTGCTCGATGATGGGCCCCTGGTCCAGATCCGCTGTCACGTAATGTGCAGTGGCACCAATCAGCTTCACGCCCTTTTCATGCGCCTGGCGGTAAGGGTCGGCGCCGACAAACGCCGGCAGAAAGGAGTGATGGATATTGATGATCCGGTGCGGCCATTGCGCCACGAAATCACCGGAAAGAATCTGCATATAGCGTGCGAGCACGACAAGATCACAGCCCTGCAACAGCTCCTGCACTTTGGCTTCGGCCTGCGGCTTGTTGTCCTTGGCCACAGGCACAACATGGAAAGGCACGTCGAAACGTTCAACCGCACGACGCAGGTCCTCGTGATTGCTGATCACGCAGGCAATCTCGCAGGGCAAGGCACCGCGCTGCCAGCGCCAGAGCAGCTCCAGCAGGGCGTGATCCACTTTTGACACCAGAATCGCGACTTTTTTCAAATCAGCGGCATAGCTGATGCGCCAGTCCATGCCATAGCGGCTGGCCACGGCCTCGCCAAACGTCTTGGCCAGCACATGGCGCGACAGGTCCAGATGCGGCGTCTGGAATTCCAGGCGCATGAAATAGGTGCCGCCCTCGGCTTCCGTGGAATGCTGGTCGAGGTCGGTGATATTGGCGCCGTGGTTGTAGAGGAAGTTGGAGACCGCACTGACGATGCCGGGTTGGTCCGGGCAGGTGATAAGCAGACGGGCCAGGGTCTGGGCGGCACTATTTTGTGAGGACGACATGGACATTCCGGAGCAATACGCGAAAGGCCCGACTCTACCGCAAAGCGCCTATCCGTAGGAGCGGCTTTACCGAAGGCTATGCTTTAGCGCAGCCGCGAACCACCTACGACCAAAACCTGTTCGCGGCTGAAGCCGCTCCTACGTAAACCACGATAAGTTGCATTTAAAATACATTGATGTAACCTCGCGTCTGCATTCGATGCATTTCAAATACATTTTAAACAGGGAGTACACCCATGAGTGCCAGCCTTTACGAACGCCTTGGCGGCGAGCCTGCTGTTTCCGCTGCTGTCGACATCTTCTACCGGAAGGTACTGGGCGACGACCGCATCAGCCATTTCTTCGACGACACCGACATGGACCAGCAGATCGCCAAGCAGAAATCCTTTCTGACCGTGGCCTTCGGCGGCCCCAACAACTACAGCGGCCTCGACATGAAGGCCGGCCATGCGCATCTGGTCAAGCGCGGCCTCGATGACAGCCATGTCGACGCCGTCATCGAGCTGCTGGGCGGCACGCTGGCCGAGCTTGGCGTGGGACAGGGCGACATCCAGGAAGTGGCCGCCATCGCCAACAGCGTGCGCGATGCCGTCCTCGGACGCTGAAAAAAATCAGGAAACAACACCGGCCGGCCTGCAAGGAATACGTATGAGCAAACTTGTCTTTGAAAACTGCGACTATGAACTTGCGGCCGGCCAATCCGTCCTGGACCGCCTGCTCGCCGCCGGCCACGAATTGCCACACAGTTGCAAGGCCGGCGCCTGCCAGACCTGCATGATGCAGGCCGAAGGGCCGGTCCCCGCCAAGGCCCAGGCCGGACTCAAGGACACGGAAAAAGCCCGGGGCTTTTTCCTGCCCTGTATCTGCCATCCCGAGGAGACCCTGCGGGCCAAACGCCTGGACCATGGCCAGCAACGCCATCGTGGCGTGGTACTGGAAAAAAGCCTGCTCAATCACGAAGTGATGCGCCTGCGCCTTTCGCTGCCGGAAGATTTCAGCTTCCGTGCCGGGCAATACCTCACGCTCTGGAAAAGCGACACACTGGGCCGCAGCTATTCACTGGCCAGCCTGCCGGATGACGGCCATCTGGAATTGCATATCCGCCGCGTGGCCGACGGCCGCGTTTCATCATGGGCACACGATGCACTGATCGCCGGCGACAGCGTGGAATTCTCGCCCGCCATAGGTGGCTGCTTTTATGCCGGCGAAAACCGCGAGCAGCCCTTGCTGCTGGTAGGCACCAGCACCGGCCTTGCGCCCCTGATCGGCATTGCCCGCGATGCCATTGCCCAGGGCCACACCGGCCCCCTGCACCTGCTGCACGGCACCCTGCATGCCGACGGTCTTTATTACCGTCAGGAACTCGCTGCCCTGGCCAACAGCTATCCGCAATTGCGCTACCAGGCGTTTGCACTGGAAGGCGGCGATGACGGCCTGGACCGTCGCCCCATAGAAAGCGCGGCTCTGGCGCTCAGCCCCAACTTTGCCGGCTGGCGCAGCTATCTCTGCGGCGCACCGGCGCTGGTCAACGGTTTGCGCAAAAAGCTATTCTTGGCGGGCGCCAGCCTGGCGCAAATCCATGCCGATGCCTTCCTGACCGCTCCCCCTTCGAAGGCACAAACAAACTCACCGTAAATCCCATGCAACTGACCCTGCACACCGACTTCAGCCTGCGCACCCTTATCTATGTGGCCTTGAAACCCGAAGGCAGGCTGAGCACGGTGAGCGAAGTGGCCGAAGCCCTCAGCATTTCCCGTAATCATCTGGTGAAGGTGGTGCACCATCTGGGGCAGGCCGGCTTCCTGCAAACCGTGCAGGGAAAAAACGGCGGCATGATGCTGGCCAGACCGGCTGCTCTCATATGCGTGGGAGATGTGGTGCGGGAAATGGAACCGACGCTGATGCCCGTGGATTGCAACAAGCCTTCCGGCCGCTGCCGCCTGCTGCCTTCCTGCGAACTGCGCCGGGCCCTGCAGGAAGCCTCTGCCGCCTTCATGGCCGTGCTGGATCGCTACACCCTGGAAAACCTCGTGGCCGAGCCGGCCAGCCTGGTGAAACTGGTGGGCATCAACATCACCGAACTGCCACGCCTACGCTGAGTCAGCACTCCGCATTCAACCAGCCACCCAACCTTCTTCGTCATCACTGTCACCGGCTTCCGGCGGCAGGCCCAGCAATTCGCGGCGCCAGGCCGCAGGCGTCTGCCCCGTCCATTTCTTGAAAGCGCGGTGGAAAGAGCTGGCTTCGGAAAAACCCATCATCAACGCAATCTCGTCGATGGAAAGCTCTTCCTTGGCGAGGTAATAACGCGCGGCATCCTGGCGGATGCTGTCCTTGATGGCCTGATAGCTGGTGTTTTCTTCCTTGAGACGGCGGCGCAAGGTCTGCGGCGTCATGTTCAGGGTTTCGCAAACCTGGGCGAAATCCGGGAAGGCATTGCCATAGCCCTTGGAGATGATGGCGCGTATCTGCTCGGGCAGGCCTATGGGCTGGCGGTTGCCAACGATGATCAGCGCCAGCGAATCCTTGAGGAATTTCGACAGCGACAGCGGATTCTGCACCAACGGCAATGACAGCCATGAAGTCGGAAAGACAATGGCAGTTCGCGCGTTGTTGTAAGTGATGGGCCCCTGGAAGAGGCGACGGAATTCTTCCGACTGTGGCGGCTCGGGAAAATCCAGCTGCAGCGCCACCGGGTCCAGGTTGCGGCCGGTCAGCCAGCTCCAGAAACGCAGGGAAATGAAGATGATGGCTTCCATGATGTTGCCGTGCTCGACAGCCGCCGTCGTGAGGATAAGCCGGCTTTCACGCTCGCCTCGCTCCACACGCAGCTCCAGCGGAAAATCCACAATCCGGTAGAACTGCGCCGAGCGCGCAATGGCAGAGCCCAGGTCAGGGCAGTTGATGACGGCATGCGCCATCATGGAAAAGGTGCCGGGCTTGGAGCGGGTACCGCGACCCAGCCCCAGGAATTCGTCTTCGGTGCGACGCATCACCGTTTGCAGCAGGCGTATGAAATCGCCCATGCCCATGCGCATGTCTTCCTGCCCCAGCAGGGCCGGATCCAGGCCGGCTTCGCGGAACAGGCTGACCAGATCCACGCCTTCGCGGGCGGTATCGGCCAGCAGCCGTTTCACATAGGCGAGGGTAATGCTGCCACGGACCACGTCATAGAGCTCAATTACCTATTGGAATCATGAAGTTACCAGAATAGGCCCCGCTCCGCACCGCCCCTGAGCATTAATGTCACTAATTTTGGACTTCGGAGTCATTGGCGGCTCAAGGCAGCAAGGGGAGACTCGCGCGGTCCTGCCAGCGCCCTTGCGCGGCATCTTTTCGCAGGCCACTGCCAGCCTCACCCATTTCGCATCCCGGAGAACTTGCCATGTCCGCCCGCCCGCACTTTGAATCCGAACACGAAATCTTCCGCGACAGCTTCCGCAAGTTCTGCGAAACCGAAGTGAAGCCGCACCAGGAACAGTGGCTGAAGGACCGCATCGTGTCGCGCGACGTGTGGAAGAAGGCCGGCGAAAACGGCTTCTGCGCGCCCTTCGTTGACGAACAGTACGGCGGCCTCGGCCTGAAAGATTTCCGCTACTCCCAGATCATGCTGGAAGAACTGGCCCGCATCGGCGAATCCGGTTTCGCCCTCGGCCTGCACAATGACGTGATCGCGCCCTATATCGCGAGCTTTGCCACCGAAGAACAGAAGCAGCGCTGGCTGCCCGGCATCTGCTCCGGCGAAAAAATCCTCGCCGTGGCCATGACCGAGCCCGGCACCGGCTCCGACCTCAAGGCCATCAAGACCAAACTGGAAGACAAGGGTGACCACTACATCCTGAATGGCGCCAAGACCTTCATCTCCAACGGCATCCTTTCCGACATTGTCATCGTCGCTGCCAATCTCGAAGGCGCCGGCATCACCCTGCTGGTGGTGGAACGCGGCATGGAAGGCTTCAACCGTGGCCGCAAGCTGGACAAGATGGGCATGGACTCGCAGGACACCGCCGAGCTCTTCTTCGAAAATGTCGTCATTCCCAAGAACAATCTGCTCGGCCAGCCCGGCATGGGCTTCATGTACCTGATGCAGAAGCTGGCGCAGGAGCGCATGGTCTGCGCCATCGGCGCCATCGCCGGCGCCGAATTCGCGCTGGAGCACACGCTGGAATACGTGAAAGAGCGCAAGGCCTTCGGCAAGCCCATCGGTACCTTCCAGGCCAACCGCTTCAAGATGGCCGAGATGAAGACCGAGATCACCATCGGCAAGAATTTCATCGACACGCTGGTGATGAAGTGCGTGAACGGCACCATCACGCCGGAAGACGCCTTCATGGCCAAGTACTGGACCACCGACCTGCTGAACAAGGTCTGCTATGACTGCGTGCAGCTGCACGGCGGTTACGGCTACATGATGGAATACCCGATTGCGCGCGCCTATCTGGATGCGCGCATCACCACCATCTTCGCCGGCACCAATGAAATCATGAAGGAAATGATCGGCCGCGGCATGGGGCTGTAATTCCTGCATCAGTCTCAAAAAAAAGCCCGGCAAATGCCGGGCTTTTTTGATGTTTTGCAGGTGAGCGTTCATTCGCAAAAACACGGGATGGCGTGCGAATGAATTCGCACCTGCATGGTCTGTCATTCCATTGATGACGATGTAACACCCCCCTTTCTGCTATAGTCCGCCCGTCTCCTCCCCG
>JASLCO010000228.1 GCA_030146505.1 Moraxellaceae bacterium | reverse complement strand
GGCGGGGCCTCACTTTCCTTTGTCTCGCCAAAGGAAAGTAAGCAAAGGAAATGCGACTCCTGCGGAGTGCCCTTCAACAGGCCCTGTTCATTGCTATAGCTGATGGCATCCGGGTGGGGCTCGCGCCGTGCGGCTTGTCACTCTCGGCCATCCATGGCCTTCGTGACACTTGGGCATCCTGCCCGGCGTCGCAATCAACTTCTGTTTTTCTTTGATTGGCGGAGTCGTAGGTGGAGCAGGCCTTTGCTTGCTTGATCTGCTGTCCTTCGCACTTCCCTTCTGTGCTTCTCTCTGTAGGTCTGCTTCGTACTTTTTCTTGCTGTGGCTCTTAATAAAAAAGGCGACCAAGTTGCCTTGGCCGCCTCCGGTATTGACCGGATAAAACTTAGGCGAGCACTGCTCTTGCGGCTTCGTGTTCGGTGATGCCTACGGCAGTTTCCAGATCGTCGATGGCCTTTTCCAGGTAGTCCAGAAGACGCTGCATCGATGGAAGTGTGCGGCGGCAGGCGGTGATGCCGAATTCCAGCTGGTCTACATAGGAAAGCAGGGTGAAATTCAGGGCGGCGTTGTCCATGAGGAAGGCGACAGGATAGATGCCGTCCATGCGGGCGCCGTTCCAGTACATATGTTCTTTCGGGCCGGGCACATTGGAAATGATCACATTGAATGTCTGCCAGGCGGGGGCCAGGCCGGTGAGCATGTTCACGCCTGCCGGTGCCAGCGACACGGCCGTATACAACAGCAGTTCCGCCTGTGTCATGCGTTTGCAGCGCTGTTTGGCTTCGCGTATGGAGCCCATGACGATGCGCATGCGTTCGGCAGGATCATCGATATGCGTACCCAGATTGGCCAGAACCACCGCAATCTGGTTGCCGCCTTCGCTGTCGTCATCTTCTTCACGCAGAGAAACCGGCACCATGGCAATCAGGGGCTTTTCCGGCAGGGCATTCTGGCTGATCAGGTAATCACGCAGGGCCGCGCCGCACATGGCCATGACCACATCATTCACGGTGCCGCCAAACGCCTTGCCGATGGCGCGTATACGCTCCATGGAATAGGACTGGGCGGCAAATCGGCGTGAACCGGTGATGCGCTGGTTGAGCACGGATTCCGGTGCGTGGAAGACCGAAACGAAATCTTCTTTCTGGCGCTCGGTGGTCAGGGATTTGCCGACTTCGCGCGCCACATTGGGCAACACCATGACATTGCGCCCGGCCTCGTGCTTCAGGCGAGCCAAGGTAGTCGCCATATCCTTGCCGGACTTTTCCTTTTTGTCAGAAGGCTTGCGCTGACGCGGCGGCACCGACCACAGCGGCGGAATATCACGCGCCTCGGGTGAAGTGCTGAAGGTGCGCATCATGAGGCGCATGCCGGACATGCCATCCATCATGGAGTGATGCATCTTGGTGTAAACGGCAAAACGGCGGCCCTGCACACCCTCAATCAGATGCACTTCCCAGAGCGGACGCGCGCGATCCAGCAGATTGCTGTGCTCGGCGGAAATGAAAGCCAGCAGCTCACGGATACGTCCGGGCCTGGGCAAGGCCGCGTGGCGGAAATGATGGTCCAGATCGAACTGGCGATCTTCTTCCCAGAAATTCTGGCCGAAGCGCGTGACCACGCGCTGGTTAAAAGGTGCCTTCACCTCGGTGAAAGAACGCATATGTTCCGCCAGGCGGCTGACATAGTCGGCCTTGGCTTCTTCCGGGTAACTGAACAGCTGCAGCGTGCCGATATGCATGGGCTGCTGACGACGCTCCAGCAGCAGGAAAATCTGGTCGGCCGGACTCACGAACTTCATCACTCATCCCCTGTGTGAGCCTCTTCAGGCCCAAATTCTCAGGAATCATAATGAAGACGGGCAGCGGTGGAATATGACCACGAGCAAACTCGAGCCAAATAAGCGACGAAAAACCTTCGCATATTTTTGCAAGTAATCTGCCGCCACCCGTTCTGTATTTTTAGGCCCTGAATTTCTCTTTACAGCCAGATTCGAAGACCGGCGACGACGCGAAAATCCCGCTCATCACCTGCTGCATAATCTGCGGTATCGCCAAACTTGTACGCCCATTCCACACCGAGATAAGGCGCCAGTTCGCGCCGGATTTCATAACGCAGACGAAAACCAAGCTCGGCATCGGACAGACCTTTGCCTATGCCCTTCCCGATATCGTCCTTGCCCCAGGCATTCATTTCCAGCCGCGGCTGCAGAATCAGGCGATTGCTGAGCCGCATTTCATACTCGGCTTCCACGGCTAAAGTACTGCGCCCGCCCTCGCCCAGCCAGACAGAGGCATCCACCTCGAAGAAATACGGCGCCAGTCCCTGTATCCCCACACCGGCAAATGTGCGATCCGGCCCGGCTCCGCCCAGCTGACGCAAACCGGCGGTAGCTTCCCACCAGCGCGCAAAGGCATGGCTGCCGTAAAGACGGTTGTCGAGATGCGCAAAACTGCCCTCCTCGCGCTCACCTTCGCTGCTCAGCCAGAGACGATTGAGTTCGCTACCCCAGGAGACATTGCCTTCCCAGGCCAGAGCACCCTCGTCATCCGTTTCCTGCCACTCCAGCCTGTCCAGCATGAGCCTGCTGAAATGGCTGCTGCCCATATGGTCCTGCATGCTCATGCCGCCGAGATCAGGAAAAGCAGCGGCCATTTCTTCTGCTGTTGGCGGCGGCAGGGAAGACTTTTCATCTGCAGGGGCAATTGTTGTCACCGGTGCTGCGCTGAGTGCCGGCATCTCATGACCGTGATGATGAGAATGATCTTCAGCTGCTGCTGCCGTGCCCGTAGCAACCAGAAAAAACACCCCCATCAATGCAAAAGAAGAGGTTTTCATACGTCCACCTCCACCCGCACTTCGCGGAACATGCCGGAATCCATATGCATGAGCAGATGGCAGTGATAGGCCCAGC
>JASLCO010000163.1 GCA_030146505.1 Moraxellaceae bacterium | reverse complement strand
TTGACGATGCCGCAGATGATGGAAATCAGCGTGGTCTTGCCGGCGCCGTTGGGGCCGAGCAGGGCGAAGATTTCACCACGCTTTATGTCGAGATTGATGTGCTTGAGGGCGGAATGACCGGACGCATAGGTCTTGGTCAGGTCCTGCACGGAAATGATGGTGTCCACACTGCCTCCTGTGTCGGTGCCGCACCTGGCGAGGGGGCGGCGCGAGTGTAGCCTGAAGGCTGTTTCATGGTGAGTGCTGCCGCCGGGTTTACGTCTCGGCCGTGCCCATGAGGGGGCGCAGGAATGTGAAGCCTGTCAGGGTGTCACACGGCAGCAACAGGGGCCGGCGTGCGGCCATGCTACGGTGAATGCCCGCCGGGATTTGAACCAGGGAGGATGCATGATGGGCAGCAATACCGGGCGATCTGCGGTGTTGGCCGCTGTGGCGGTGCTGGCGCTTGCGGCCTGTGGCAAAAAGGACGAGCCCGTCGCGCCCAAAGAGGATGCCGTGACGGCCGCACAGTTCCCGGATGCAACGGCACCGCTGAGTTGTCATCCGCAGTTGCAGAAGCTGGTGGATGCACTGCCGGCGCGGGCCGAAATCGACGGGCAGAAAGTCACCGGGCGCGAATGCCGCAGTGGCATGGCGTCTGTCACCTATGGCAATGGCGAGCCACAGCTTTTGAGTTACGAGCTGACCGCACTGCAGTATCCGGAAACCGATCTTGAGCCATTGGGCCAGATGCGTGGGCAGGAGCTGCTGGACAATCTGCGCAAGACCCTGGAAACCCGCATCGTCGTCAGTGAAAGCCTGCTCAAGGGCAGCGCAGCTGCCGGCAAGGCGGCCGATGCGCTGCGGCCGGGAGAGCGCTCGCAACTGCCGCGCGAGATCACCTTGCCCAACGGCGTCCACGCCATGATCAGCACGCAGGATGGCAATGACTGGGAACTGGATGCCGTGATGAGCGAGCGCCACATGCTGGTGATGCACTGGCAGAACAACAACCGGCAGGCGAGCACGGATGAGGCGGCAACGGCGTTTGCTCGCCTGGCCAAAGAAGTGCGGTTCGGAAAGCTCGAATAGGCGCAGCTCACCCATAAGAAAAGGGATTCATATACATGACTCCCTTTTACGGTTTTTCGTTAAGTGCTTTTGTCATCACGGCGAAGACCGGGATCCGTGCGACGTTGGTTTTTTCACCGCATTACGGGCTCCGGCCTTCGCCGGAACGACGACTCAAGAGAACACGGGAATGACAAAGGGCTCAGGGGAGCAGGCATGCAAATCCCTTTCTTTTTGCTCAGTCCGGCTTTTCCCGCAATGGCAGGGAAAGGCGGCCCGCATGGGCGGGCGTGATGCCCCGGTAGCGCGCGATGATTTCCGGGACTTCACGTTCGGCATCACCACTGGGCGTGACCGTTCCGAGGATGCGGGTTTCGCGGCGCCCATAGTCAAAACCCACCAGCAGGATGGGTACGCCAGCGCGTTGCGCTATCCAGTAGAAACCGCTTTTCCAGTGGCTGGCGGCATGGCGTGTGCCTTCCGGGGCGATGGCCAGCAGCAGCTTTTCCTTTTCCGCAAATTTGCCGGCTGAAAACGACACCAGATCTGCGCTGTCTTCACGGTTCACGGGCAAGGCGCCGAACCAGCGCATGATGCCGCCCACGGGCCAGCGGAAGGCCGAGTGCTTCACGAAGAAGGAAATGCGCAGGCCCAGCGCCAGCATGCTGGCAACAGTGACGAGCCCGTCGTAATTGGAGGTGTGGGGGGCCACGATGATCACGGCCTGGTGCGTGTCGGGCAGGGCGCCGCGTACACGCCAGCGCATCAGCCAGAGCAGGCAAAGACCGAACAGGCGGCTGAAGGCATTGCCGCGTTGCGGCAGCGAGGCAGGAACGGGGATGAGTCGTGGTGACATGATGCAGCAGCAGTGATGAAGCGGGTGGCAAGTCTACCAGCTGCCCGACGCGCCCCCGCCACCAAATCCGCCGCCACCACCGGAGAAACCACCGCCGCTGCCAAAGCCACCGCCCCCGAAGCTGCCTCCACCGAATCCGCCCATGCCGCGTCCGCTGCTGCCGGCGGCGATGGCGGCAAAAATGGCGGCGAAAAGGGCCACGGCAATGGCGGCGCCCAGCAGCAGGGCCAGGCCCAGCGCCACGCCGAAGCCGGCCACGCTGCCGGCACCCCGGCCGAAGAGGGCGCGGGCAATGAAGCCGGCTATCGCGCCAGCGACAATCGCGATCACGATGAGGTTGTCGTTGTCGTTGCCGCTGCCGCGTGTGTGTCTGGCTTCGGGTGCCGGCAGGGCTTCGCCATTGATGAGCTTGATGAGGGCATCGCAGCCGGCATTGATGCCGCCGGCAAAATCCCCCTGCCTGAAATGCGGCGCCATGATGTCGTCCAGCACCTGCTTGGCGCGGATATCCGGAATGGCACCTTCAAGGCCGTAGCCGATCTGCAGGTTGGATTTGTGGTCGTTCACGGCAATCACCATGAGCACGCCGTCGTCCAGGCCCTTGCGCCCCAGCTTCCAGTTGTCCGCCACGCGGAAGCTGTAGCTGAAAATGTCTTCAGGTGCCGTGCTGGACACGATCAGCACGGCAATCTGGCTGCCCTTTTCCTGAGAGAAGGCCAGCAGCTTGGCGTTGAGCGCTTGCGCATCGGCCGGGCCCAGCAGATTGGCCTGGTCGGTGACCGGCGCGCGCAATGCGGGAACGGGCAACACCTGGCCTTCTGCTGCCGAGGCATGGGGAAGCCACAGCAGCAGAGGCAGGAGGCAGAGAGCAAGCAGTCGCATGCAGGTTCTTGTCATGGCCTTGTGGGAGCGGCTTCAGCCGCGATGGCGGTTGTCAGAAAAACATCGCGACTGAAGCCGCTCCCAGCGATCAAGGATCAGGGTTGCGCAGGGCGTGTGGCGGGAGCGCCGAAATCAACCACCGGCGGCTTGCTGATGGCGGCTTCGTTTTCCACGGTGAAATTGGCGCGGGTATTGAGGCCGAACATCTTGGCGGTGAGGTTGGACGGGAAGGAGCGCACGGTGACGTTATAGGCCTGCACGGCCTGGATATAACGGTTGCGTGCCACCGTGATGCGGTTTTCCGTACCCTCGAGCTGGGCCTGCAGGTCGCGGAAATTCTGGTCGGCTTTCAGTTGCGGATAATTTTCCGCCACGACCAGGAGGCGCGAGAGGGCCGAGCTCATTTCTCCCTGGGCCTGCTGGAATTTCTTGAGGGCGGCCTCGTCATTCATCAGCGAGGCATCTGCCTTGATGCTGCCGACGCTGGCACGGGCATTGGTGACTTCGGTCAGCACGTCCTTTTCATGGGCGGCGTAGCCTTTCACCACGTTCACGAGATTGGGCACGAGGTCGGCGCGGCGCTGGTACTGGTTCAGCACTTCCGACCAGGCCGAGTTGGCGGCTTCATCCTGCGCTTGCAGGGTGTTGTAGCCGCAGCCGGAGAGGGCCAGTGCAAGCAGGGCCAGCAGGGAAACGGAAACAAGGCGCAGGATACGCATAGCGGAGCTTTCCATATCGGTGGAGTGATGGCTGCAAGATAGGGCCAAACGGTGGGATTACAAGCACAGATTTGCTACGCCCGGCACCGGCGCGGGCCTTGTCCGCGCGCGGCCACACGGTATAGTCGAACGACTCTGAGGGTCCGGACAAAATGAACAAGCCCGTTGCCAAAACTCCTGTCGCCTTTTCCTTCCGTGTCGATCTGCGCTGGTGCCTGGATGAGCTCCTGAAGGACGGGCGCCTGACCCAGCGTGATGTCAATCTGGCTTCCACCACGCCGCGTACCCGCGAGCAGATCAGCTGGCATCCTCTGCAGGTGATTGCCCATTTCGATTTTGCCGATGCTTCGGGCAAGGCGGCCGTGCTGACACTGGACGTGCTCACGGCCTGGCTGGCCGAGCGTGCCGGCCAACCGGTGTTCCATATCGATCCGCTCAAGATACGGGCGGGCGAAGTCACCCAGGCCATGTCGTATAAATATGCGGAGCGCCACGGCATCCTGGCGGTGAGCGTCACTCAGGACGAAGTCGCCATTGCTTCGGCGCAGCCTTTCCATTCGGAGTGGGAAGCCGACATCCGGCAGACCCTGCGTGGCAAGGCCATACGGCGCGTGGTGGCCAACCCGGCGGACATCCATCGCTACACCATCGAGTTCTATCGCCTCTCGCGCGCGATCGAGGGGGCCAATGCGGCGGATTCGATTTCCAGCCAGTACGTCAGCAACTTCGAGCAACTGCTGGAGCTGGGCAATGCCAGCGCCTCGCCGGACGCCAATGACCAGCACATCGTCAATATCGTGGACTGGTTGTTCCAGTACGCTTTTGACCAGCGCGCTTCCGATATCCATCTGGAGCCGCGCCGCGAGATCGGCCGCGTGCGCTTCCGCATAGACGGCGTGCTGCACAATATTTATGAATTCCCGCATCTCATCATGAATGCCGTGGTCTCGCGCATCAAAATCCTCGGGCGCATGAATGTGGCGGAAAAGCGCAAGCCGCAGGATGGCCGTCTCAAGACGCGCAATACCAAGGGCCAGGAAACCGAGTTGCGTTTGTCCACGCTGCCCACCGCCTTTGGCGAGAAGATGGTGATGCGTATTTTTGATCCCGATGTGCTGGTGCGCGGCTTCAAGGAGCTGGGCCTCGTTGGCGAGGATCACGAAAAATGGCAGAAGATGGTGAAGGAGCCCAATGGCATCATCCTCGTTACCGGCCCCACCGGTTCGGGCAAGACCACCACGCTGTATTCCACGCTCAAGCAGCTGGCCACCGATGAGGTGAATGTCTGTACGGTTGAAGACCCGATTGAAATGATCGAGGGCAGCTTCAACCAGATGCAGGTACAGCACAACATCGATCTG
>JASLCO010000160.1 GCA_030146505.1 Moraxellaceae bacterium | reverse complement strand
TGCACAAATTCATCGAAAGCATCCAGAAGATGGCGGACAAGCAGGACGATGAAGACGACAAGAATATCGAGACCGTCATCCGCAAACTGGTGCTGATGGACCTGCTGGAACAACAGGCCGAAGAAGAGGATCTGGATCGCGTGCAACTCATGACCCTGCATGCCGCCAAGGGCCTGGAATTTCCGCACACCTATATGATGGGCTTGGAAGAAGACCTGCTGCCGCATCGCAACAGCATTGAAGGCGACACCATTGAGGAAGAGCGCCGCCTCATGTACGTGGGCATCACGCGCGCCAAGAAAACCCTGACCATCACCCACGCCCTGCGTCGCAAACAGGGTGGCGAGACCATACCCACCACGCCCAGCCGCTTCCTCGAGGAATTGCCGGCCGACGATCTGGAATGGGAAGGCAAGACCAGCAACAAGACGCCGGAACAGAAAAAGGCCCTGGGCAACGCCCATCTTGCAGGCCTCAGGGACATGCTCAAGTAATCAGAGCGGCCCCATGCTCACATGGGGCCAGTCCATCACGGAGGGATGACAGCGGTAATGCACCGCCACCTGCAAAGGCCGCAGCAAATCCGCCAGCCGCCGCGCCAGAATAAGCCCGCTGACATGGAACTCCTGCCAGGCATTCGCCGAGGCCCGGACACCCGGCCAGGTCATCGCCCAGTCCCAGAGCTCATACTCCACGTCCACCAGATCGGACAACCGCGCATGCGTCAGGAAATGGTTTGCCACCATCCTGAGGCCGCTGTGCCCGAGGCATTCGCCCCGCTCACTCCAGGCATACATGTACAGGTCGTCTGCCATCACGATGACCGTCGACGGCAGCTTTATCACATCATCCATGTCTCCTCCCTGTCTTATCGTCCGGGCCGGCAGCAAAGGCGCAGGCCTCCGCTTGCTGCCGCCCCGCTTTCCATCCTGCACAAACGCACAACACCATATTGCGATAACGCAATAGTGTACACGTAGTTTTGCGTATCTGCTTTGCGATGCTCATAAGGGCTCAAGAGAATCGGCGCCATGACTCTCGGCGACCTCTTGAAAAAACACCGGCTGGAACGTGGCCTCACGCTGGAAGCGGTGGCCCTGGAAGCCGGCACCGATCCCGGCAACCTTTCGCGCATCGAGCGCGACACCCAGCATCCTTCCGCTCCCCTGTTGCAGAAAATCGCGCAAGCCCTGGGCCTCACGGCCGGCCAGCTCTATGCACAACTGGATGCTCCGCAGAATCTCGTCCAGGAAGTTCCGCCCGGCTACGACAAAAGCCTGCAGCAGTTGCAAAAGCGCTTTCTTGCCCTCAACCCCGGCAATCGCGCCTTGGCACTCGAATTCGTGAAAATGCTGGGCCGGCTCCAGAAGAGCGACTGACACCCGTGATCACCAGCCGGGAGCACGCAATAAACGCGCAATAAAAAAGGAGCCATTCGGCTCCTTTTTTATTGCACGGCTTGCGCTTACTTGGACACGAAGTCCACGGCCGCCTTGATTTCATCATCCGAACAGGTCATGCACATGCCCTTGGGCGGCATGGCATTGAAACCGTGCAGGGCATGGTCATAAAGGGTGGGCTTGCCCTTGGCCAGACGCGGCGCCCAGGCGCCCTTGTCGCCATGCTTGGGAGCACCGGCCGCCCCCGTACCGTGGCAGGCGGAGCAGCTGGCCTTGTAAACATCCTCGCCGGACCGCGGCGCAGCACCGGCCGCCGGAGCGGAAGCAGCAGCGGCAACACCTTCGCATTCCTTGCCTTCCACGCAGACCTTGCCGACGGCCTGGATACGCTCTGCCGTGGCGCGCTCGGTGTAGACACCACGCTCGCCCAGCGGGTACTTGGATACTTCATGGGTCGTCTTGGCGGCCATGGCGGAACTGGCAACGCTGAAGCCAAGCACGGCCAGCAACAGGGAAATCTTCTTCACAGCAACCTCGGCAATGGGCTTGAGGAACAGGAATCACGGACGGCAGGAGCAAAAAACCGCGGGCAGTATACCCATAAAACCGGTGCGTCAAAAGCCGGAAAACCTGTGCATTCAAGCCCTTCGGCATGGACGCACCCAAGGTCCGCCAGTATGATTGCCGCCCTTGCTGCGCCAAGCGCGGCAAGCACAGGCGCCTGTAGTTCAGCTGGATAGAATACTGGTTTCCGAAGCCAGGGGTCGTGGGTTCGAATCCCGCCGGGCGCGCCAGACAGGAAAAGGGGAGAGCTTTTGGCTCTCCCCTTTTTTCATGGGCAGGGAAAACGCCGCTTCAGGCCAGGCCGGATTTGTCCAGCCCGAACAGCTTGTCCATGGACCCCGGCTCATTGCGGAAAGCCACGTTGATGCGGTTCCAGCCGTTGATGGCCATGACACGGAACGTCAGGGCGGCCAGCTCTGCCTCGGAAAACTGCTCGCGGGCCAGATCGTAGAGGGCATCGGACACACCATGGGGCGAGAGCTGCGTCAGCGCTTCCGTCCACTCCAGGGCCGCGCGTTCGCGCGGGCTGAACAGCGGCGACTCGCGCCAGATGGCGAGATGATGCAGGCGCAGCTCGCGCTCGTTGCGCAGGCGAGCCTGCTTCACGTGCATGTCCAGGCAGAAGGCGCAGCCATTGAGTTGCGAGGCGCGGATGTCCACCAGCAGGGTGAGGTCTTCGCCCAGGCCGCTGTCCGATGTGGCCTGGCTGAAATCCAGATATTTCCGGAACAGCTCGGGGGATTTCTGCATGTAGTTGATGCGCTGGCTCATGATGTTTTCCTCTTCGGGTCGGGCGGAAAGGATTTTCCGGTTACACCCATAAGACGGCGCAGCCATACGACTTGTGACAGGAAGGAAAGAAATTTTCGGGATGTCGGCCTCTTTTGGTCAAGAACGGAATGTATTGCAGGTTCGCGGCTGAAGCCGCTCCTGCAAAAGCAGGGCGGGCCGGAGGGTTATCAATACGGCTTTCACGAACGCAGCATCACGCCCTGCAATTTGTCCGGATTGCGCTGCACATACAGCGCCGCAATGCGGCCGGGCTCATGCACCGAAGGCGCCAGCACCACGGTCTGTATCAGCGCGCCGGTCTCGCCGTTGAAGATGAGGCAGCCGGGCATGCCGTTGACGCGCGCCGGCCGCAACTGCCAGTGACGGGCGGCGGGCAGGCGGGCGAAGCCGATGAAGGTTTTGGCGATCAGCGCACCGCCTTGCATGGGCGTCATCACTGCCGGCACCTTGCCGCCGCCATCCGACATGAACAGCGCATCCTCGGTGAGCACGCGCGCCAGCGCATCGATATCGCCGTGCTGCACGGCGGCGCGGAAGGCGGCAAAGAGACGCTGGTGTTCCTCGTCTTCCACTTCGCGCCGTGCATAGTCCACCGTGACATGCTGGCGTGCGCGGGTGGCGAGCTGGCGGCAAGCCGCCGGGCTGCGCTCAAGGCGCCGACCCACTTCCCCGAAATCCAGATCAAAGACTTCATGCAGCAGGAAGGCGGCGCGCTCCAGTGGCGACAGCCGCTCCAGCGCCAGCATGAAGGCCACGGAGACATCTTGCGCAAATTCGGTTTGCAATTCAGGGCCGGGCGACCATTCCGCCTCTTCATCCACCAGCGGTTCCGGCAGCCACACTCCCACGTATTGCTCGCGACGGTGCGCAGCCGAACCCAGGCGGTCCAGGCAGAGATTGGTCACCAGGCGCGACAGGTAGGCGCCATCGTGCTGCACGGTGGCTGCGTCCACTTCGGCCCAGCGCAGCCAGGCCTCCTGCACCATGTCCTCGGCCTCGGCGCGCGAGCCCAGCATGCGATAGGCCAGCGCGCGCAGGCTGCGGGCGTGTTCGCGGTCAAAGCGCAGGGCGCGCTCGCCGAGGGAATTGGCGGGATACGTGCGGTCGTTCGTCATGGCGGGCTCAGGCGGCTGATGCAGCAACATGCCGCATGCTTCCATACAAGACGATGCAGGCCTGCCGGATGTGACATCCCGCCTGCAACTCGCCTACCTTAGCGCATGCCAGTCAATTCCCTGCTCACCCTCGCCGCCATCGCGCTAACCTTCTACGCCTTCATTCCCTATATCCGGGACATCCTGAACGGCGAGGTGAGGCCGCATGTGTTCTCCTGGGTGATCTGGGGCATCACCACCTTCGTGGTCTTCTTTGCACAATTGGCGGCCGGCGGCGGAACAGGAGCCTGGGCCATAGGCGTGTCCGGCAGCATCACGCTTTTCATTGCCGCACTGGCGTTCAGCAGACGCGGCGACATGGCCATCACGCGCATGGACTGGCTGTTTTTCATCATGGCCCTGTCTTCGCTGCCGCTGTGGTTTTTCACGGACGATCCCCTGTGGGCCGTGGTGGTGCTCACCACCGTGGACCTGCTGGGTTTCGGGCCAACCCTGCGCAAGGTATGGAGCCAGCCGCATTCGGAATCCATACCGTTTTTCGGACTCTTCCTCATCCGCAACCTGCTGGTGCTTGGAGGACTGGAAAACCGGTCGCCCGCTACCGTACTGTTTCCTGCCGCCATTGCCGCCGCCTGCGCTGCTCTCATGCTGCTGATTGCAGCGAGGCGGCGCTGGTGCTCACAGGAACATGCCGCCTGAAGCCTCGATGCGCTGCGCGTTGATCCAGCCGTTTTCCGGTTGCAGCAGGGAGGCGAACACCCCGCCGATATCATCCGGCAGGCCGACACGGCCCAGCGCGGTTTGCGAGGCGAGATAGGCATTCATCTGCGCGTTGTCGCGTACGGCACCGCCGCCAAAATCGGTTTCTATGGCACCCGGGGCCACCACGTTCACGGTGATGCGGCGTGCGCCCAGTTCCTTGGCCAGGTATTTCGTCAGCACTTCCATGCCGCCCTTCATGGCGGCGTAGGCGGCAAAGCCGGGAATGGCAAAGCGCGTGAGGCCGGTGGAAACATTGAGGATGCGGCCGCCGTCGGCAATCAGGGGCAACAGGGCCTGGGTGAGGAAGAAAGGACCCTTGAGCTGGATGTTCACCAGTTCGTCGAACTGGGCCGGCGTAGTATCGGCAAAAGAGGCATGAATGCCGATGCCGGCATTGTTGACGAGGAAGTCGAAAGTGGTGCGCTGCCATCGGGCTTGCAGCACCTCGCCCAAGGCCGTGGCGAAGGCAGCAAAGCTGCCGGTATCGCTCACGTCCAGCGCCAGTGCGGCGGCACGGCCCCCTTGCTTTTCGATGTCGGCTACCACGGCCTCGGCTTCATCGCGCCGGCTGCGGTAGGTGAGGACAACATCTATGCCGTTGCGGGCCAGATGCAGGGCGGTGTTGCGGCCAAGGCCGCGGCTGCCGCCGGTGACGAGAGCGATACGGGAAACTGTCATGGCATTTCTCCTGGGTGGCCGTGCCCGGCTTGCAGGCTGGCGGGGGAATGCCAGACTATTACCCAAGACAATCCGGATAAATGCTGCCGCCAGGAAATGTCTGTCCATGAAAAAAGGACAATAAAACACCCATGAACCTGCCTGAAGCCATGCGCATCTATGTACGGGTGGCCGATCTCGCCAGCTTCACCCGTGCCGCCGAGAGCCTGGGCCTGCCCAAGACATCCGTCTCGGCCGCCGTGCAGCAACTGGAAAACCGGCTGGGGACGCGGCTTTTGCACCGCACCACGCGACGCGTGGAAATGACGCAGGACGGCCGCCTCTTCCGCGAGCGCTGCCAGGACCTGCTGGCCGACATCGACGAGCTGGACACTCTGTTCCGGGAAACGCCGCAGGCCCTGCACGGCCGCCTGCGCGTGGACCTGCCCACCGGCATGGCACGCCATGTGGTGATCCCGGCGCTGCCGGCCTTCCTGGCGGCCCATCCTGCGCTGGAACTGGAGCTGGGCAGCACCGACCGCCGCGTGGACCTGGTGCGCGAAGGCTTCGACTGCGTGCTGCGCATCGGCACGCTCTCCGATTCCAGCCTCGTCGCCCGGCCGCTGGGACAGCTGCGCCAGCTCAATGGCGCCAGCCCCGCCTATGTCCGCCAGTACGGCCAGCCGCAAACCCTGACTGACCTCGCCCGGCATCGCCTGGTGCATTACGCCGGCAGCTTCGGTAACCGCATTCCCGGTTTTGAATATGTGGAAAACGGCCAGACCCGCTTCCAGGCCATGCCGGGCGCCCTTACCGTGAACAACTCCGAGGCCTACCAGGCCGCCTGCCTCGCCGGCCTCGGCATCATCCAGGCACCTGTCATCAGCATGCAGCCACTGATTGCCGCCGGTGAGCTGCTGGAAGTGCTGCCGGATTTTCCGGCCGCCCCCATGCCGGTGAGCCTGGTCTACGCCCACCGCCGCCACCTGCCACAACGCGTGAAGGTCTTCATGGACTGGCTGGCCGAACAACTGGCACCGCATCTCGAAGCATGATTGGCAAGACCCGCGCCTTGCGTGCAAGCGCAGGTGTGGGAGCCGCTTTACCGAAGGGTATGCAGGGCCAGCCGCGCTGGAGCATTAAAAAGGGAATTACATGCCTGATTCCCTTGCTCTCTTGAGTCGTCGTTCCGGCGCAGGCCGGAACCCGTAATGCAGTGAAAAAACCACCACTGCAGGAATCCCGGCACTCGCCGGGATGACGAAAACCCTTAAGAAACCCTGAAAAGGGAGCCATGCACCCAAGACCTCTTGAAAGCATCAGCGCGGAAGTCATGACAGCTTCACAGTAAAGCAACATTATCGACATCCGCAGCCACCCCCTGAACGGCACACTTGCACGTTTGCCCCCTCCTGCCTCCCTGCAAGGAACCATCGCGTCATGTCCAGCCTGAATCGCCGCCACACTCTTTTCGCCCTCGTCGCCCTGCTGGTGCTGGCCGGACTCGTGCATGCCTTCTGGCCCAAGGCCGACAAGAAGGAAGCCAAGGGCAAACAGGCGGTGCCGGTGAAAGCCGCCGTGGCGGTTACGCAGGACTATCCCTTGCAACTGGTGACGGTGGGCCGCGTGCAGGCGTCAGAATCCGTCACCCTGCGTGCACGGGTGGACGGCCAGGTGCAGCAGGTACTGATGAAGGAGGGCAGCACGGTACGCACGGGCGATGTGCTGCTCACCCTGGACGACGCCGAATTCAAAACGCGGCTGACCCAGGCCGAAGCCGTGCTGGCGCGCGACGAGGCACAGCTGGCCAATGCCCGCACCGAGCTGGCCCGCAATGAAACGCTGAAAGAAAAGAATTACGTCTCCGACGACATGCTGCGCGCCTCGCGCACCAATGTCGCTTCACTGGCCGCCACCGTGAAAGGCGACCACGCCGCTGTGGACAATGCCCGACTGCAGCTTTCCTGGACCGTGCTGCGCGCGCCATTCGAAGGTCGCATCGGCGCACGCCTGGTCTTCCCCGGCACCGCCGTGAAAACCAACGACACCATCCTGGCCGTGGTCAACCGCGTGCATCCCGTGCAGGTGGCTTTCGCCGTGCCGGAAAAATTCCTGGGCGATCTGCAGGCCTTGCGCCACGGCCAGAAACTGCCGGTACAGCTGCGTTCGGATTCGGACAGCAGCCTGCAAGTGCAGGGCTTTGCCGATTTCATGGACAACACCGTGGACACCACCTCCGGCACCATCCAGGTCAAGGCCACCTTCGCCAATACCGATGACCGCCTCACGCCCGGCGCCTTCGTGCAGGTGAACCTTGGCCTCAGCACACTGAAAGACGCGGTTGTCATTCCTGCCGCTGCCGTGCAGCAAAATGGCAACGACAGCAGCGTCTACGTCGTGAACAGCGAGCAGAAAGCCGAAGTGCGCCCGGTGGTGGTGCGCGACAGCCGCGACAATATTGCCGCCATCGCCTCCGGCCTCAAGGCCGGCGACACCGTGATCACCGACGGCATCCTGCGCCTCACGCCCGGCGCCAGCGTGAAAATCCTCGCTGACAAAAACGACAGCAACGATGCCGCCACGGCCGCGCAATAAGGGGAGCGCGCCAGCATGAACATTTCCGAGCTCTGCATTCGCCGCCCCGTGATGACCACGCTGCTCATGGCGGCATTCGTGATTTTTGGCCTGGCCGCCTACCGCATGCTGCCGGTGAGCGAACTGCCCAATGTGGATTTCCCCACGATTTCCGTGAGCGCCTCGTTGCCCGGCGCCTCGCCGGAAACCATGGCCTCGGCCGTGGCCACGCCGCTGGAAGGCCAGTTCTCCACCATCGCGGGCATAGACTCCATGAGCTCGGTGAGCTCGCAGGGCAGCACACGCATCACCATACAGTTCAATCTCGACCGCAATATCGACGCCGCCGCGCAGGACGTGCAGTCCGCCATTTCCGCCGCCACGCGCAAGCTGCCCAACAACATGCCGGCGCCACCTTCCTTCCGCAAGGTGAACCCGGCCGACTCGCCCGTTTTCTACATCGCCATGTATTCGGACACACTGCCGCTGATACAGGTGAACGAATACGCGGAAACACAGCTGGCTCAACGCCTTTCCACCGTGCCCGGCGTGGCACAGGTGAATGTTTACGGCTCGCAGAAATTCGCCGTGCGCATACAGGCCGACCCGGACCAGCTGGCCGCGCGTGGCATGGGCATAGATGAATTGCAGCAGGCCGTGAGCAACGCCAACGTGAACCAGCCTGTCGGCAGTTTCGACGGCGCGCAGCAAACGGTTGCCATCCAGACCAACGGCCAGCTGGAAAAAGCCCGCGACTACGGCCCCGTGGTGGTGGCCTGGCGCAATGGCGCGCCGGTACGCCTGCAGGACGTGGCCACGCCCATCGACAGCGTGGAAAACAACAAGGCCGCCAGCTGGTTCTACAGCCAGGGCAAGGACCGCCGCGCCATCATCCTCGCCATCCAGCGCCAGCCCGGCGCCAATACCGTGGCCACCGTGCAGTCCATCAAGGACATCCTGCCGAGCTTCGAGGAAAGCCTGCCCGCCGCCGTCAAGCTGGACGTGCTCTACGACCGCAGCGAATCCATACGCCATTCCATTCTGGACGTGCAGTTCACGCTGCTGCTGGCCGCCGTGCTCGTCATCATGGTGATCCTGCTGTTCCTGCGTAATGTGTCCGCCACCGTGATCCCCGCACTGGCCTTGCCGATTTCCGTGGTCGGCACCTTTGCCTTCATGTTTGCGCTGGGCTACAGCCTGGACAATCTTTCCCTGCTCGCGCTCACGCTGGCCGTGGGCTTCGTGGTGGACGATGCCATCGTCATGCTGGAAAACATCGTGCGCCACATCGAAGAAGGCGAAACACCATGGAAGGCGGCACTCAAGGGTTCCCGGGAAATCGGCTTCACCATCATGTCCATGACCATATCGCTGATGGCCGTCTTCATTCCCGTGCTCTTCATGGGCGGCATCGTCGGGCGCCTGCTGCATGAATTCGCCGTCACCATCTGCGCCGCGATTTTCGTGTCCGGCATCGTCTCGCTCACGCTCACGCCCATGCTCTGCAGCCGCTATCTCAAGCCGCATGCCGAGCAGAAACACTCACGCCTTTTCGACTGGAGTGAAAAACAGTTCGACCGCCTGCAGGGTGCCTACCAGCGCTCGCTGGACTGGGCGCTGGCGCACCAGAAAATCATGCTCTGCATTTTCCTCGGCACCATTGTCGCCACGGTCGTGCTGTTCCAGCTGACCGCCAAGGATTTCCTGCCCGGCGGCGACACCGGCCAGATCGTGGGTTTCACCGAAGGCGCGCAGGACGCCTCCTTCGCCAGCATGGTGGCCAACCAGCGCGAAGCCGCCGCCATCCTGGCGCAGGACCCCAACATCCACGCCTTCATGTCCACCGTCGGCGCCGGCGGCTCGCGCCCCACTGCCAACAACGGCACCATGTTCATCACACTCAAGCCTTATTCCGAACGCCAGCTGAGCGCCGACGAAGTGATACAGGAACTGCGCCCCAAGCTGTCGCACATTCCCGGCGTCAAGGTTTCCTTGCAGAATCCTCCCCCCATACGCATCGGCGGCCAGCTCACTTCCGCGCAATACCAGTACACACTGCAAAGCACGGACATTGCCGAGCTCTATGAGTGGGCCGGCATCCTGCTGGAAAAAATGAAAACCCTGCCCGGCTTTGTGGACGTGGCAACCAACCTCAATGTCAGCAGCCCCACGCTGGTACTGAACGTGGATCGTGACAAGCTGGCAGCGCTCGGCCTCAGCTACGCGCAGGTAGAAGATGCACTGCAGAGCGCCTTCAGC
>JASLCO010000151.1 GCA_030146505.1 Moraxellaceae bacterium | reverse complement strand
TGCCCAGGCCGCTGCCTGTGAGCTCCACGCCGGAGCTGCGCAGGATGCCGGCATTAAGCGGCACGGTGGCGCCGGCCAGTGATCCGATATTCACAAAGCGCAGACGGGGCGAAGCGGCGGCGGAGCCATGACCGCTGGCAGCATTGAGCAGGCATTCGGCGGGCGGCCCCCAGAGATAATCCAGCACCACGTCCACGCCACGCGCATTGATTTCATGTTGAAAGGCCGCTGTCAGTGCAGCGGCGTCCTGATTGAGCGCGATGAAGTCATCGGCTCCCAGAGCGCGCAGCTCATCTGCCACAGCCGGATTGCGTGCGGTGGCGATAATGCGGCCGGCGCCCAGATGCCGGGCAATCTGTATGGCCAGACGGCCGGAGGTGCCAGCGGCGCCATTGACCAGTACGGTTTCACCGCGCTGGAAGCCGGCCCTGCACTCCAGTGCCGCCCAGGATGACATGCCGGGATTGGCAATGGCGGCGGCCGTGATGTCAGCCACATGATCAGGCAGGGTGATGCACAGTGCTTTTTTCACGGCTGTCTTTTCTGCCATGGCGCCTATGGGCGCGGCTGGAAAAGCGAAATACACGCGCTGGCCATCAGGCAACAAACCTACGCCATCGGCACCGGGCACAAAGGGCAGTGTTTTGCCGCTGCTGTAATGCTTGCCGGCGGCCTGTGCACGCACCAGTTGGCTGAGCGCGGCAGCCTTTACCGTCACCAGCACTTCGTCGCTCTGCGGAATCGGTACGGCAATTTCCCCATAGCGGGGCGGTTGCGAAAAGTCATGGACGATGGCGGCTTTCATGGTGGTTTTCCTGAGGCCCTGGCGCGGGAATGAGTGGATGCGTGAATCAAGGGTGGAGCGGATGATAGTCGTCTTCCCGTTCCAAACCTGCCCTCGTTTGTAAATTGTCCCGGCCACCCGTCCATGACTGCAGGAACAATGGTTTCTCCCTCTCCCCTTGCGAGAGCGGGTGGGGGAGAGGGGCCATGTGCGGGAGCGGTTTCAGCCGCGATTGGCACCCAATCGGCGTTATAGTGCCGTCCTCTTTTTAACGCCGGTTTTGCCGTGAGCCGTCCCCGTCCTTCTCCTCTGCCAGTTCGCGATGCCGTGGCGCCCAGCTATGCCTGGCTGCCGCAAGGCGAATGGCCGCATCTGCTGGCCTGGCTGCTGCAACGTTTTCCGCATGTGGGCGAGGCGGTCTTGCGCCAGCGTCTTGAGCGCGGCGAGGTCGTGGATGAAGAGGGGCGTGTGCTGCGCGCGGATTCGCCGTTCCGGCCGGGCTCGCGCATCTGGTATTACCGCGAGGTGCCGGATGAAGTGCCCGTGCCTTTCGAGGCCGTGATCCTGCATCGCGACGAGCACCTGCTGGTGGTGGACAAGCCGCATTTCCTGGCCACCGTGCCCGGTGGCCGGCATCTGCGCGAAACCGTGCTCTCACGTCTGCGTCAGCAGCTCGATCTGCCGGAACTCACGCCCATACACCGTCTCGACCGTGAAACTGCCGGCATCGTGCTGTTCTGCCTGCATGCGCCCAGTCGCGGCGCTTACCAGCAGCTTTTTGCCCAGCGCGCCGTGGAGAAAACCTACGAAGCCATTGCGCCTTTCCATGCCGGTCTTGTTTTCCCGCGCGTCCACAAAAGCCGGCTGGAAGAGGGTGAGCGCGACGGCCAGCGTTTTTTCACCATGCAGGAAGTGCAGGGCGAGCCCAATAGTGAAACGCGCATGGAGTTGCTGGAGCAGCATGGCGATCTGGCGAAATACCGCCTCAGCCCTCGCACCGGCCGCAAGCACCAGCTGCGTGCGCATATGGCGGCATCGGGAATACCGATCTGCAATGATCCCTGGTATCCCTTCGTGCAGGTGCATAAAGAGGATTATTCACGGCCCCTGCAATTGCTGGCGCGTGAGGTTGCATTTGCCGACCCCCTGAGTGGCCAGCTACGTCGCTTCACTAGCCAGCGCCATCTGGATTGGCCGTAGCGTGGGATTCATGTGATGAGTGGATGTGAGTCCAGCGTCTACTGGTAAAACTCCACATAAAACCTGACCGGACCTTGCGGTTGAACATGGTGCAGTACCGTGGGCTCCACCACGCCGGGCTTGCCCGGTTCCAGCACTGTCTCTTCAGGCGGTTGCTGGATGGTGTAAAGCAGCTTTCCTTCAAGCACCACGATCTTTCCCCACACGCCGGCCTTGGTCTGGTGGTCTTTCAGCAGGCCGTTCGGCAGGGTGCTTTCGGTGAATTCCGGGGTTTGCTTGTAGGGTTTCACGTCTGGCGGAAGTGTTTTCATGGTGTTGCCATCCTTAACAATTGCCGGGCTTTTGTGCATCGGACCAAGGATAGTGGGCGAGGGCAGTAGTGACCACCAGCCCGCTTTTCTGCTGCTTCTCGGCATGGATAAGCGGGGGATTCCCAACGGTTCCTCGGCCTGCCCCAGCGAGCACATTGATGATTCGGGTGGCCTGATGGGCCTTATCGAAATTTATCAAACCCGATTTCCCTCAAGAATCCCGCCATATCTTTCAGATACTTTCCCTGGTCCAGATGAATCAGGTGATTTCCCGGGAACCAGTGCAGGCGTGGATGATCCCAATGGTCCCACAGCAGTCGTGAATGCTTGGGTGATGCAAAACGGTCACCGGCGCCGGCCACGATCATCAGGCGGTTCTTGGGGATTTTCGGTGCATAGGTGAGCGGGCAGCTGGCGGCGCAGGCGTGGCGCATGCTGCGTATGTCTTGTCCGCCCAGGCGCAGCAGGGTGCGCATGAGGATGCTGGAAGGATTCCACTCCAGCATGAGGTCGGGAATGCTGGCCAGGGGCACGTTGGGCACGGCGAAGGCCAGGCGGTCTTCGGTGGCAGCCAAGAGGGCAGACGTGAATCCGCCGAGTGAAATGCCTGTCACGCCAAAAGCCGGCGCACCCGCCTCTTCCAGATAGTCCAGATACAGGCGGAAATCGTGCACGGCATGCGCGATGGTCTCGTTGATATGGGCAATGCCGTGGCTGAAATAACCGTGGCCGGAAAAGGGCGAGCTGGCTTCCTGGCGCCGGCCGTGGAAGGGCAGGGTGTAAAGCAGCACGTCGTAGCCCTGTTTGTAAAACCAGGGCAGGGCGAGAAAGCGGCTGTTGATCCAGTAGGGATCGGCCACGAAGCCGTGGATGACGCAGATGGTGGGACGGGCGGGGCCATCGTGGCGCCAGTGCTCGGCCCAGGCCAGGCGGTTGCGGCGGAAGCGGGCGTATTCCTCGCGCATGGCGGGATTGATGGCGCGGAAGTTGCTCTCGAAGGAGAGGACTTCGACGCGGCCGTCGCGAGGGCGGTAGTCCAAGAGGCCAGGCGGGCGGCGGCGTACCTGCACCTTGTGCCGGGGACGGGCGAAGAGGGTGTCCGGATCGTGGCGGTCGGCCAGTTCTTTGTAGAAAGGCCAGCGTTCCTGGTCGCGCCTTGAGTTGGCCACCATGCCGGGCAGGGCAAAGCCGGTGGCCATGGTGGCCAGTGCCGTGCGCATGCCGATGTCGATGACGGCGGTGCTGTCCACCATGAACTGGGCCTTGAGGCCGAGATAGAAGTCGTCCGGGAATTTGTGGAAGGCGGGGTCCAGGTTGTTCCACCAGGGTTGCTCGGGCATGAGGCGGCGGGAGTGGCCGTAGGTGTCGTTGGCAACGCGGGAGACGGTATGGGCGATAGCTTCCATCGGACGGGCCTTTGTGACTGGAAAGTCTCTGGACGATACCCAGTGCCTTGGGCCAGCGGCAAGCATTTGTCCGGGATGACGAACCCTTCACATCCGGGAAGGATGAAGCGTGCAAACTCCCGCCCGGCCGGCTTGGGCCCGCCCCGGTCAGCGGTTAGCATAGGCCCTCGTTTTTCCGGCCCCCTCAAGGGGCTGTCGCCGGCCCCTTGGGCCGGTATGAGTCAGCAAGGACAAAAGGCATGAGTTATCAGGTTCTGGCCCGCAAATACCGGCCCCGCAGCTTCCGTGAGCTGATCGGGCAGGAGCATGTGGCGCGCGCGCTCATCAATGCGCTGGATCAGGACCGTCTGCACCATGCCTATCTCTTCACCGGCACGCGCGGCGTGGGCAAGACCACCATCGCCCGCATCCTGGCCAAGTGCCTGAACTGCGAAACCGGCGTGAGCTCCGAGCCTTGCGGTGTTTGCGGCACCTGCCGCGAAATCGACGAAGGCCGTTTTGTCGATCTCATCGAAGTGGACGCTGCCTCGCGCACCAAGGTCGAAGACACGCGCGAGCTGCTGGATAATGTGCAGTACGCGCCCACGAGAGGCCGCTACAAGGTCTACCTCATCGATGAAGTGCACATGCTCTCGGGTCATTCCTTCAATGCGCTGCTGAAGACGCTGGAAGAGCCACCACCCCATGTGAAATTCCTGCTGGCCACCACGGATCCGCAAAAACTGCCCATCACCATTCTTTCGCGCTGCCTGCAGTTCGCCTTGAAGGCCATGTCGCCGGAGCGCGTGGTGGAGCACCTGACGGCTGTTTTGCAAAAGGAAATGGTGCCTTTTGAAGACAGTGCGCTCTGGGAGCTGGGTCGTGCTGCCAATGGTTCCATGCGTGATGCGCTGTCGCTCACCGACCAGGCCATCGCCTTCGGCAATGGCAAACTGGGCACGGCCGATGTACGCAGCATGCTGGGCTCGATAGACCGTGATCTCGTCTTCCGTGTGCTGGAGGCCCTGAATTCCGGTGATGTGGCCGCCGTGCTGGATGTGTGCGCGCAACTGGCCGAGCAGAGCGTGGATTTTGCTGGTGCGCTGGGTGAGCTGGTTTCCACCCTGCACCGCATGGCGCTGGCGCAGATGCTGCCGGATGCGGTGGACAATGCGCTGGGGGATCGCGAGCGGCTCTTGGCGGTGGCGCAGGCCACCACGCCCGAAGATGTGCAGCTTTATTACCAGATTGCCCTGCATGGCCGCCGTGACCTGCCCTGGGCTGCCGATCTGCGCTCCGGTTTTGAAATGACACTCCTGCGCATGCTGAGTTTCCGCCCCGTACCGACGGCACCTGATGCGGCGCAGGGCGGTGGTGCCGCCGGGCGCCCGTCGGCGGCAGCCCGGCCGGCTCCACGCACGGCCGGCCCGTCGGCGCCGATGGCATCAGGCCATGCGCCGGTGCAGGCCGTAGCGCGGGCGCTGCCTGCCAGCGCAGCGGCAGCAGCTACCGTTTCCGCACCTGCCGCTTTTGCGGCGCCGGCACGCCCGGCAGCATCACCGGCCGTCTCTCCCGTCGCGGCAACGCCGGAGCCGGCGCCCTCGCACGCAGCGCCTGCACATGTGCCAACACCAACGCCACCACGACACAGCGAAGTCACGCCGGCATCAAATGTGGTGCCGTTGTATCCGGCCCAGGCGGCACCGCAGGCGCTTGTGGCCGAGCCTGTCGCGCAGGTCGCCGCCGATGCCCCCCCTTCGGCCTGGTGTTCGCCGGAAGCCTGGGAGCAGTGGGTGCGCGCCAGCGGCTTGTCGGGCGGAGGCCTGAATCTCGCGCGCCACGCGGCGCTGGTGGAAGCCGGCGACCATGTGTTCGAGCTGCAATTGCCGGCCCGTCATGAAATTGCTGCCAGCGCGCAGTCGGTGGCACAGGTGGAAGAATGCTTCCGCCGCCATTTTCCCGGCACCCAGTTGCGCCTGGTCAAGAAAGACCCCGCCTATGCCGTGCCCATGCAGGTGCTGGCCGCGCGCAAACAGGCGCGCCAGAAGGCTGCCGAGGCCAGCCTGCGGGCCGATCCGCAGGTGCTGGCCCTCATCAGCGATTTCCAGGCGGAAATCCTGCCGGATTCGATTACTCCCCTTGATTGAGAGAAATACGCAATGAACATGCAGCAATTGATGCAGCAGGCCCAGCGCATGCAGGAGCAGATGCAGAAGCAGATGCAGAAGGCGCAGGAAGAGCTGGCCAATACCGAGCTCACCGGCGAAGCCGGCGCGGGCCTCGTGAAAGTTGTCATGACCGGTCGCCACGATGTGAAACGTGTGCAGATCGATGACAGTCTCCTCAAGGAAGACAAAGAAATGCTGGAAGACCTGATCGCGGCAGCCGTGAATGATGCCGTGCGCAAGGTCGAGGATTACAGCCAGAAGAAGATGGGAAGCGTGACACAGGGACTCAATCTTCCACCCGGCATGAAACTGCCTTTCTGAAAACGAGGTCAATGATCATGGTTGCACGCAAAATTCCTGTGTTGTTTTGCGTTGTGTTGTTCTCCACTCCGGTACTGGCGGACGGCTTCAAGCTGGTCAGCCGTGACGGCCGCCAGGCCGAATATGAAGGTTCGCTCAGCCTGAGTGGCCGCTTCGAACGTCGGCAGGATGCCGAAACCCTGGACTGGCGTGGAGACCGCGTCTGCTTCTTCCCCGATGCGCAGGCTGCCGGCCAGCTGCCGGGCGGCAAGAGTGGCGGCATGTTCTGCTTTTCCAACAGTCGCGCCGCCATGCAGCAGTTCAGCCTGGCCAGCGCGTCGCAGCCGCCGGGCAGCTGCGGCGTCACCGGCGTGGCCACCGTTGCCATTTCGCATTACATGGCGGAAACCGGCGTCGGTGAAACCATAGACCAGGCCTGGCTGGAAAAAGTGGAACAGCAAGGCCCGGTTGCTCCCATACGCTGCAACTGAACGCTGTTACCGAAGCGTGCTGCGTTCGGGTTTCATGATGTCTGGAGTTTCATGTTTTTAAGTCCGCTGGTAACTGAGCTGGTCGAGGCCCTGCGGGTCTTGCCGGGCGTGGGCCCCAAATCGGCGCAGCGCATGGCGCTGCAGTTGCTGGAGCGCAACCGTGCCGGCGGCCTGAAACTCTCCGACGTGCTGGCGCGCGCCATGGACGGTGTGCGCGAGTGCCGTGAATGCCAGAGCCTCACCGAACAGGAGGTCTGCCATCTCTGCGCCTCTGCGCGCCGAGACCGCAGCCTGCTGTGCGTGGTGGAAAATCCTGTCGATCTCATGGCGATAGAGGCTTCGGCCTCCTATCGCGGTCTTTATTTCGTGCTCAAGGGGCACCTGTCCCCGCTGGATGGCATCGGTCCGCGCGAGCTGGGCATTCCCCGCCTGCTGGAGCGCGTGCGCCAGGATGGCGTGCGCGAACTCATACTGGCCACCAACCCCACGGTGGAGGGAGAGGCCACCGCGCATTACATACGCGAAGCCCTGCGAGACCAGGACGTGACGGTGAGCCGCATCGCCCACGGCGTGCCCATGGGCGGTGAGCTGGAATTTGTGGATGGCAATACCCTGGCCCATGCGCTGGCTGGTAGGAAATCTTTGGGTTAACCCGCATCGCGGCGGGAAGCATCCGCCGTCCTGTCTGTTTTTTGCTTCGTGCGCTCCTTGCACATTGTTGAAGCCGGAGAGAGGCAGGGTGGCATAATACCGGCCTGCTTCGGCGCTGTTTGCCGTGTCACAGGCGGCCGGGCAATCTGCGCTGAACAGCGCAATGCAGCGAGGAAGCAGTGATGAGTTACACCGGATATTTCAATGACACGCACGAGGAAGTGCGCCGTACCGTACGCAAGATCGTGGCCGAGCATATCGCGCCACACGTCAATGAATGGGAAGAGGCGGGCGCTTTTCCGCTGGAGCTCTACAGGATATTTGGCGAGGCCGGCCTTTCCGGCATCGGCTATCCGGAAGCGCTGGGCGGTTTTGGCGAAGGCGATGTCTTCCTCAAGATTGCCGCCAGTGAAGAAATGATGCGCACGGGCTCGGGCGGGCTCGTGGCCAGCCTGGGTTCGCTGGATATCGGCCTGCCACCCATCGTGAAATGGGGCAGCGAAGAAATGAAGCAGCGCGTGGTGCCACCGGTACTGCGCGGCGAAAAGATTGCCGCCCTGGCCATCACCGAGCCTTCCGGCGGTTCCGATGTCGCCAATATAAAAACGCGTGCCGTGAGCGATGGGGACTTCTATCGCGTCACCGGCTCCAAGGTCTTCATCACCTCCGGCATACGCGCCGACTATTACACCGTGGCTGTGCGCACTGGTGGCGATGGTTATGGCGGCATCAGCCTGCTGCTCATGGAAAAGGGCATGCCCGGTTTTACCACCGGTCAGCCCCTGAAAAAACATGGCTGGTGGGCTTCGGATACGGCCGAGCTTTTCTTTGATGATGTGAAAGTGCCCAAGGCCAATCTGATTGGCAGCGAGAACGCCGGCTTTTTCGTCATCATGACCAATTTCCAGATGGAACGCCTGAACCTGGCCGTGATGGCCAACATGACGTCGCAGATGGCACTGGAAGAATCGCTGCGCTATGTGCAGGAGCGCGAGGCCTTCGGCAAGAAGCTGGCGAAGATGCAGGTGCTGCGCCACAAGCTGGCCGACATGGCCACGCAGGTGGAAGCCAGCCGCGAGTTCACCTATCGCGTGGCAGCGCGCATACAGGCCGGCATTCCTTCGGTGAAGGAAGTCTCCATGGCCAAGAATTTCGCTACCAAAGTCAGCGACCATGTGACCTATGAAGCCGTACAGATTTTCGGCGGCATGGGCTTCATGCGCGAATCGCTGGTGGAGCGCCTGGCCCGCGACAACCGCATCCTGTCCATCGGAGGCGGCACTTACGAAATCATGAATGAAGTGATCGCCAAGCAGCTGGGGCTGTGAGCTTCTTCTAACAAACGTCATTCCCTTGATAAGCGGGAATCTCGTGAATCATGCAGTGTCTTTTTTAAGGATGGCTTTGGTTCAGGGATATCCCTGCTTATCAAGGGGATGACGAGGCTTTCAACAAGCGGGCGGAAAATATTGAACATCATCCACATTACGGACAATGCGGCACTGGCTGCCATGGCACGCGAGCTGGCCTCGCGGGAGGCCATTGCGCTGGATACGGAATTCATGCGCGTGGATACCTTCCATCCGCGTCTCGCCCTCATACAGATAGGTGATGGTGATAATGAATACCTGATAGACCCGCTGGCCATCACCGATTTCTCACCGCTGTTCCCGCTGCTGCTGGAAGAATTTCCGCGCAAACTGCTGCATGCCTGCTCGGAAGACATCGAGGTGCTGACGCGCCTGGCCGGTGCCATGCCGCGCGGCATTGTCGATACCCAGATCGCCACGGCCTTTCTCGGCCAGGGCTTGCAGGTGGGTTACCAGAAAGCCCTGCAGGAAAACCTGGGCGTGGACATTCCCAAGGACGAATCACGTTCAGACTGGTTGCTGCGGCCATTGTCGCCCGGGCAGGTGTCCTATGCGGCGCTGGACGTGAAATACCTGCCGCCGCTGTATGCCCGCCTTGGCCAGACGCTTGAAGAGCGTCGGCTTGCCGCGTATTTCCGGCACGACTGCCAGCTCATGCTGGATGAAATCAATTTCACGCCGGATGCACGCGAGATGTACCGCGAGGTCAGCAATGCCTGGCGCCTGCGCCGGCAGGAGCTGGCCGTCTTGCGTGAAATCCTGGTCTGGCGAGAAGGCGAGGCCCGCATGCGCGACATTCCACGCGGGTTCCTCGTGAAGAACAGCAGCCTTTTTTCGCTGGCGCGCAAGCAGCCCGGCAATCTGCAGGCACTGGCCGATATCGAAGACATCACGCCGCGCATATTGCGCCGGGAAGGCGAGGGCATCCTTGCCGTCATCCGCCGTGCCCGTGAACTGCCGCCGGAATCCTGGCCGCAGGCCCTGCCCACGCCGCTGCCACGCGAAGCGCGTGCCCTTTTTGATGATTTGCGCCAGGCTGCTGTGCCTGTTTCCCGCGCTTCCGGCGTGCCGGAAGAAGTGCTGCTGCGCAAGCGCCATGTGGAAGCGCTGGTACTGGGGCGTGTCGATCATGGTGCTGCCGCGCCGTTGCCGCGCGCATTTTCAGGCTGGCGCGGCGATCTTCTGCTGCCGGTGCTGGAGCCGGTGCTGGCGGCAGCGTCGGAAACCTTGCAGGCCTGGGGCGGCGAGCGCCGCCGTGCCGTGGAGACCGGGAAATGAGCTTTCTGCTTCTGGCTGTCTACAAAAGCAGCAAGAAAGATGAAATGTATTTGTACGTGCCCAAGGCCGAGGGCCTGGGCCGGGTGCCTGCTGCGCTGCTGGCGATTTTCGGCACGCCGCTGCATGTGATGGACATGCCGCACAAGGCCGGCCGCGACCTGGCGCGGGTGAGCTCGGAAAAGCTGCGAGCCGAAATCGCGGAAAAAGGCTTCTATCTGCAAATGCCGCCGCAAAAAGAGGATTACCTGCTGGACCTCTACAACCCGGACGACAGCAAATACCGGGACATCCCGCGATGAAGCTTCCCTCTGTCAGCATCATCGACGATCTGCTTTGTACCTCGGCCCAGCCCACGGCCGAGCAGCTTTCCGGGCTGGCCGGCACCGGTGTTAAGCACGTCATCAATCTGGCGCTGCCCAGCTCGGACAATGCTGTCAGCGATGAAGGTGCCCGTCTCACCGCGCAGGGCATCAGCTATGTGCAGCTGCCCGTGGTCTGGGAAAATCCGCGCCCCGAGCAGTTCACCCTGTTTGCCCAAATCCTCTGGGCCATGCGTGACGATGCCGTGCTGGTGCATTGCGCCTGCAATATGCGCGCTTCGGCTTTTGTCTTTCTGTATCGCGTGCTGCATGAATCCGTACCTCTGCACGAGGCCGCTGCGGTGATGCATGCGGTATGGAAGCCGGAGGGCCTGTGGCGTGATTTCATCACCGCCCAGCTGGCCGGCCAGGGACTGGAATACCAGGCTCATACGGGGCTGGAACAGCCGTGAAGACAAGGGCAGAACTGCGCGAGCGCTTCTGGGAGAATCATTCCCTGCAGGAACTGAGCGCAGCGGAATGGGAAGCGCTTTGCGACGGCTGTGGCCGTTGCTGTCTGCACAAGCTCGAATACGAAGACAGCGATGTCATTGATTACACCGATGTTGCCTGCCGCCTGCTCGACCTTTCCAGTGCGCAATGCAGCAATTATGCCGAGCGCAAACGCCACGTGCCTGACTGCGTGCAGCTCACTCCGGCCAATATCGGTGAAATAGACTGGCTGCCGGCCAGCTGTGCCTATCGTCGTCTCCATGAAGGTCGCGGCCTGGCGCGCTGGCATCCCTTGCTGAGTGGCGATGCCGCCAGTGTGCGTCGCGCGAGAATTTCCGTGGTGGGCCGCGTGCTGCCGGAAACCGTGGTGGACGAAGACGAAATCGAAGAGCATGTGATCCGCTGGATACGCATGAGTTAGAGTGGTTTGCCAAAAACCGTGCAGGGTTGCTTGCGCTGTTTTCCTGTTTTTCGGAAAGCCTGGCCTACAAAAGACCTACGACTCACGTTTCACTCGATGCCGCAAAGCGGCAAGTCACGTTTCACGCTTTTGAGAAGGAAATGGAAAAATGGGTTATGCGATTGCCTGGGTGATTTATCTGATCATGGCGGTGCTGATACAGCTGGGCTATGAGCGCTATCTCACGCCCTATCTTGCCGCGCAGCGCCGCCTGCGCATTTTCCTGCGCAGCCTGCTGGCCATCGTGCTGTTCACGCCCGGCGTGGTGATGAGCGGCGAAGGCATGTTCGTGGTGCCAGCCTGTGTGGGCGTGATGTTCAATATCCTGGCCCAGTCGCCCTACGGTTTTTTGCAGGCGGCCTTGCCGCTATTGCTGGCAGGCGCGGTGGTATTCGGCATCCTCTTTTTTGCAACGCGCCGCCGGCGGCACGAATCCGCCGCCTGACGGCCTGCGGCGTTGCTGCGCTCCCTGGCCTATTGCCTGTACTTTCCGGCTACTGTGATTGGCACGGGTAGCTGCATATACTCCGGGCTCACGCTTTGCGAGCACCGAGGTTTTTCATGCAGTTCCAGGGTACCGACGCCTATGTGGCGACCGACGATCTCAAGATGGCCGTCAATGCTTCCATCGCCTTGCAGAAGCCGCTGCTCATCAAGGGCGAGCCCGGCACCGGCAAGACCATGCTGGCCGAACAGGTGGCCAATTCGCTGGGCCTGAAGCTGATCCAGTGGCATATCAAGTCCACCACCAAGGCCCAGCAGGGTCTCTATGAATACGACGCGGTG
>JASLCO010000055.1 GCA_030146505.1 Moraxellaceae bacterium | reverse complement strand
GAGATCGCCACCTGGAATCTTGATCTGGTTTCCATTTACAACTTCGGTCCCATGCTGGGAGCCGATGGCATGACGGGCGTGCTGGAGTATGGCGCCAGCTATATTCCTGAGGGGGAAGACAAGCACTATGCCTCCACGGCCTCCTTGCTGAATATTCCGCTGGCTGATGTACCGGCCGCCATGCAGGGCTCCGTGTGTGTCGGACCCAAGGTTGATGCCAGCAGCTGCATCTCCGAAGGACCGGCCAATGATTATCTTGACCGCCTTTCCATGGGCTACCGTCTGGTCCTGACGTCCACCTACAACGACGTTTTTGCCGGCGTGGCTCTGAGCCCGACAATTCGTTTTGCCCATGATTTCAAGGGTAATTCGCAGCGTACCGGTAATTTCCTGGAAAACCGCAAGGCAGCAACGGTTGGCGTGAGCGCGCTGTACAACCAGGCCTTTGAAACGGCGGTTGCCTATAACGTTTTCTGGGGCGCCAAGAACAGCAACCTGCTCGCTGATCGTGACAATGTGACCCTGACGCTGAAGTACTCGTTCTGATGCAGGGTTGAGGTTTGCAGGGTGTGGCAGGGGTGCTGCCCACGCCCTGATCTTTCAGGTGTTTTGATTCTTTAGAGGGATTCATCATGATGAAGAAGATTGCCTGGATGGGCACGGCCCTGGTGGTCTCCATGACCACGGCAGCCATTGCCCATGCCGCTGTATCGGCAGCCGAAGCGGAAAAGCTGAAGACCACGCTGACCCCTCTTGGGGGCGAAAAGGCCGGCAACAAGGAGGGCACGATTCCCGCCTGGAGTGGCGGCCTGACCAAGCCTCCTTTTGCCAATTACAAGCCTGGCCAGCATCAGCCGGACCCCTTTGCCAGCGACAAGCCGGTGGCTGTCATTACGGCGCAGAACATGAACCAGTATGCCGATAAACTGTCGGAGGGCCAGAAAGCCCTGTTCCGCACTTATCCGCAGACCTTCAAGATGAATATCTATCCCTCCCGGCGCACCGAGGCGGCACCGGAGTGGGTGTATGACAATACTTACAAGTGTGCCACCACGGCCAAGGTGAAAGACTGGGGTATTGATGGTTGCGTGGGCGGCACGCCGTTCCCGATACTTTCCGGCAGCAATGGCGAGCAGGCGCTGCAGGCGATCTGGAACCATATCGTGCGTTACCGTGGCGAATACATCGTGCGCAAGGCATCGGAAGTGGCCGTGCAGCGCAACGGCTCCTATTCGCTGGTGACTTCGCAGCAGGAGGTGGATTTCCGCTTCTATCACCGCGATATCAAGACCAACGCACAGCTGAACAACATCCTGTTCTACTACCTCTCCTTCACGACGGCACCAGCGCGCCTTGCCGGTGGCGCGGTGCTGATCTGGGAAACGCTGGACCAGCGCAAGGACCAGCGCCAGGCATGGGGTTACAACGCCGGCCAGCGTCGCGTGCGCCAGGCACCGAATCTTGCCTATGACACGCCCATCGCGGCGGCGGACGGCCTGCGTACTGCCGATGACACCGACATGTATAACGGTGCGCCGGACAAATATGACTGGAAGCTGATCGGCAAGAAGGAAATCTACATTCCCTACAACAACTACAAACTGGGCCAGGCCAATGTCAAATACAAGGACCTGCTCATGCCCGGCCATGTCAATCCTGATTACCTGCGCTACGAACTGCATCGCGTGTGGGTGGTGGAAGGTTCCCTGAAGCCGGGCGAGCGCCATATTTATTCCAAGCGTCGTTTCTACATTGACGAAGACAGCTGGAATATCGCCGTGGCAGACCAGTATGACGGTCGTGGCGATCTCTGGCGTGTCAGCATGGCCTACCTGAAGAACTACTACGACCTGCCGACGGTCTGGACCGGTCTTGATACCTTCCATGACCTGCAGGCACGCCGTTACCACGTCCAGAACCTGGACAGCGAAGAAGACACCACGCTGGACTTCAGCAAACCGTCTCCGGGTGAGGAATATTTCACGCCGGCCGCACTGCGTCGTCGCGGCACGCGTTGATGCGGGCTTGATGAAGCCAATGAAAAAGCCGGAGTTTCTCCGGCTTTTTCACGTAGGAACCGCTTTGCGGTGTGCACTCCGTCACACAAACTGATTCAAGGCATGTCATGAAAAAATCTTCCTGTGTACTGCTTGCCCTGGCTGTCATGGCCTCGGCAGGCAGTCTTCCGGCGGCAGCGGAAGGGGGCAAGTCCGGTGTCGACCGGCCGGCAACCGTTTCCGCAAAAGCCAGTCACTCCCTGCTGATTGATGCCTGTCGTGCCGGCAAGCGCATTGTTGCCGTGGGGGATCGCGGACACATCCTCTGGTCCGATGACGAAGGCAAGAACTGGACGCAGGCCAAGGTGCCAGTATCCGTGATGCTGACGGCCGTGTATTTCCCGAATGAGCGCGAAGGCTGGGCCGTGGGGCACGACGGCGTCATCCTGTTCTCTTCCGATTCCGGTGCCAGTTGGCAATTGCAGCGCTCCGACAAGACCGCTGACAGCGACAAGGCCGGTGCGCCCTTGCTGGGCGTGTGGTTTGCGGACAACCAGAACGGATATGCCGTGGGCGCCTATGGCTATTTCCTGGCCACCCATGATGGCGGCACTACCTGGAGTGACAACGCGGCGGCCATCAGCAACAGCGATGGCTGGCATCTCAATGCCATTCGTGGCCTGCCTGGCACGGATACGGTTTTCATCGTGGGTGAGCACGGCATCATGTTCCGCTCGGTGGACAAGGGCACCAACTGGCATGCCCTGGCCGCACCGTTTGATGGCTCCTTTTTCGGAGTTTCTCCGCTGGCACCGGATCTCGTGCTGGTCTATGGCCTGCAGGGCCGGCTTTTTTCTTCGGCCAACCAGGGGAACAGCTGGCAGCAGGTTCAGACCGGCGTGACGTCCGGCCTCAATGCGGCAGTACGCCTTGATGATGGTGAAGTGGTTGTGGCGGGTAATGCCGGTGTGGTGCTGGCTGCCAAGGACCAGGGGCTGAACCTGATTCCGGAAATCCGTCCTGATCGCCAGTCGATTTCCTCCATTCTTCCCTTGAGCCCCGCCGGCCTGCTGACCGTCGGCGATGGTGGCGTCAAGGTTCTGCCGGCGCTGGGCAAGTGACAGGGGAATCCGACGATATGAGCATTTCCAAACTCGAAAACCTGATCTTTGGCGCCCGCAAGGCCATTGTGGCCATTTTTGCCGTCATCACCGTTCTCATGGTGTGGCAGCTTGCCGGCATCAAGGCCGATACCAGCCTGGAAAAGATGGTCCCTATGGGCCACCCCTATATCCAGAACCTGTTCAAGCACAAGGATGAACTCAGCCTTGGCAATGACATCAAGATTGCGGTGGCGGTGAAGCAGGGCGACATTTTCACGCCAGCGTATCTGGATACCCTGAAAAGCCTGACGGATGACTCTTTCTATCTTTCCGATCGCCAGACCCGGGAAGAGGGCGATGAGCATGCCATTGTCGACCGCTCCAAGCTGAAGTCGCTGTGGACGCCGAATGTACGCTGGAGCGAAGTCACCAAGGATGGCTTCCAGGGTGGCGAGGTCACGCAGGGCTATGACGGTACGCCGGAAGGCATCGAGACCCTGCGCAGCAATATCCTTCGTTCCGGGCAGGTTGGCCGTCTGGTGGCTGACGATTTCAAGTCCACCATCATCCAGATTCCGTTGATGGATGGTGAAAAGATCGACTACAAGCAGCTTTCTGCCAATCTGGAAGTCTTGCGCGAGAAATACCGGCAGCAGAATCCCAATGTGGAAATCCACATCGTGGGTTTTGCCAAGAAGGTGGGTGACCTGATTGATGGCGGCACCAAGATCGTGCTGTTTTTCCTGGCCGCGATCCTGATCACCTTTGCCTTGCTGCTGTGGGAATTCCACGATCTCAAGAGCGCGCTGGTTGTGGTGCTCTGTTCCATCATCGCCGTGATCTGGCAAGTGGGGGCGGTCAAGCTGCTGGGCTTCGGGCTGGATCCCTATTCCATGCTGGTGCCCTTCCTGGTGTTTGCCATTGCGGTCAGCCACTCGGTGCAGGTGGTCAATGCCGTCGGCCTTGAAGCGGCAGCAGGCGCCAGTGGCGAACAGGCCGCACGCCGCGCGTTTTCCTCGCTGTTCAAGGCCGGCACCATGGGCATACTCATGGAGGCCGCCGGCTTCCTCACCATGCTGGTCATCAGTATTGATGTAATCCGTGCCCTGGCCATTTCGGCCAGCCTGGGCACGGCGCTCATTGCCCTGACCAACTTCGTGCTGCTGCCGGTGCTGATGTCCTATGTGCGCATCAGCGAGCGTGCCGTTGCCAAGCTGCAGGAAAAGCGTCGCCATGTCCCGAAAATCTGGACACTGACCGCCCGCATGGCCGACAAGGCGCCGGCAACCATCGGTATCGCGATTGCCGCCGTGATTCTTGCCGTTTCTTTTGCGGTAGCCCACCACGTCAAGATCGGTGACCTGGATCGCGGCGCCCCCGAATTGCGCCAGAGTTCCCGCTACAACATCGACGACAAGTTCATCACCTCGCATTATTCCATCAGTGCAGACGTGCTGGTCGTGATGGTGGAAACGCAGTCGCAAATGTGTTCCAGCTATGCCGCGCTCGAGGCCGTCGACCGCCTCCAGTGGGCGCTTGAAAACGTGCCGGGCGTGCAGTCGGCGCAATCGCTGGTCACGGCCGTGAAACGCATACAGGCCGGTTTCAACGAGGGCAGCCTCAAATGGTCCACGCTGGTGGCGGATGATGCCGTGCTGAATGAGACCGCCAAGAACGTGCCGGAGCTTTACAACGGCGAATGCAGCCTGATCCCGGTATTCGTTTTCCTTGATGACCACAAGGCGGAAACCCTGTCCCGCGTGACGGCAGCCGTTGCACAGTTTGCCCGGGAAAACGACTCCGATGACGCCAGGTTCCTGCTGGCCTCCGGCAACGCCGGCATAGAAGCAGCCACCAATGACGTGATCGCGGCCAGCAAGACGCCCATGCTGCTGCTGGTTTACGGCGTGGTCATCGTGCTTTGCTTCGCGGCCTTCCGTTCCTGGCGCCCGGTGGTCTGCATCATCCTGCCCCTGGTGCTCACCTCCATTCTTTGCGAAGCCCTCATGACGGTGCTGGGCATAGGCATCAAGGTGGCTACGCTGCCCGTGATTGCCCTGGGCGTCGGCATAGGCGTGGACTACGGCGTCTACATCTATTCCAAGTTCGAGAAATACATGAAGGACGGCTTGCCGCTGAAGGACGCTTATCTGGCCACTCTGACCAGCACCGGCCGTGCCGTGCTCTTCACGGGCGTGACACTGGCCATTGGCGTGTTCACCTGGGTGTTCTCGCCCATCAAGTTCCAGGCCGACATGGGC
>JASLCO010000050.1 GCA_030146505.1 Moraxellaceae bacterium | reverse complement strand
GGCACAGACCAGCACACCGCCACGCAGCAAGCTGCCGCGCACTGAACGCCTGCTGGCTGAACAGGCTTTTTCGCGCGCCGCCGGTGCTCCCCTCATCGGAGGCAACCGCCTGCGCCTGCTGCGTGATGCCGAGGAAAACTACCCGGCCTGGCTCACTGCCATACGCGGTGCCCGGCACTGCATCCATTTTGAAAACTACATCATCCAGGACGACATCATCGGGCAGGAATTCATCGCCGCCCTCGCCGAACGCGCCCGTGCCGGCGTGAAAGTGCGTCTGCTGTACGACTGGATGGGCTGTTTCTTTACCGCCTCGCGCCGCCTCTTCAAACCACTGCTGGCCGCAGGCGGCGAAATCCGCGCCTTCAATCCCGCGCGCCTGGACAGCCCCTTCGGCTGGCTCACCCGCGATCACCGCAAATCGCTCACCGTGGACGGCCAACTGGGCTATGTCACGGGGCTCTGCATCAGCCAGCGCTGGGCCGGCAACAGCGCACGCAACATTCCCCCCTGGCGCGATACCGGCATAGAAGTACAGGGGCCGGCGGTGGCCGATATCAACGCCGCCTTTGCCCAGACCTGGGCACAGTGCGGCGAGGCCCTGCCGGCGGATGAACTCGTCAGCGGCGACAGCCTGGACGCCGTCGGCACCACCACCCTGCGAGTGATCGCCAGCAGCCCCTACACCAGCGGCCTGTACCGGCTGGACCAGCTCATCGCCGCCATGGCCCAGGAAACCCTGTGGCTGACCGATGCCTATTTCGTCGGCACACCGGCCTATTCGCAGGCCCTGTGCGCCGCCTCGCTGGACGGCGTGGACGTGCGCTTGCTGGTGCCCAGTTCCAGCGACATTGCCCTCATCTCTCCCTTCTCTCGCGCCGGCTACCGTCCCCTGCTGGAAGCCGGAGTACGCGTCTTTGAATGGAACGGTCCCATGATCCACGCCAAGACTGCCGTAGCCGACGGCCGCTGGGCACGCGTGGGCTCCAGCAATCTCAATATCGCGAGCTGGATCAGCAATTACGAACTGGACGTTGCCGTGGAGGACGAAGGCTTCGCCGATGAAATGGAAACCATGTATCTCAAGGACCTTGAGCAGGCCACCGAAATCGTGCTGAGCGAAAAACGCGTATACCTGCGCGAACGCCGGCGGCGTCCCCGCCAACCCGGCCAATATCGCGGCAAGACCACGGGCGTGGCCACCGCCATGCGCCTTGGCAACACTGTTGCCGCCGCCATGCAGCAACAGCGCGTGCTGGGCGCGGTAGAAGCCGCCATCATGCTGATACTGGGACTGCTGCTGCTCGCCATTGCCGGCCTCGGCCTGTACTGGCCACGGCTGCTGGCCCTGCCCATCATTGTCGGCAGCATCTGGCTGGCCGCCTGCCTGCTGGCACGCGCCTGGCGCCTGCGCCACCGGAAAACCCTGCCGCCACCGCGCAACAGGCAATGAACCCCATGCCGCTGCTTGCCAAGTCGTGATTGCCAGTGGGTAAGTTCACCCGGGAAAGCCGTGGTAATCCCCTTCTTGGGCAAGCCAACATTCAACGATTCTCTCTGAAGCTCTGCTGCCCAGGCCACACGCCGGGACAGGCAAGGCAGATAATCCCCCGCAAACGTGCAACTCTCCAAAAACAAAGGCCCCGGCCGTTGACTCGCCGGAACCTTCCAGTATCCTTGCCGCTCTCTCGCCAGCCGGTCCCGGCCGGCGATCCTCCGGAAGCGTGGCCGAGTGGTTGAAGGCAGCGGTCTTGAAAACCGCCGAGGGTTCCGCCCTCCGTGAGTTCGAATCTCACCGCTTCCGCCAAAATACCAATAAAATCAATAACTTACTTAATTTTATAAAATTTACCCACCATAAAATTTTGCCTTTCAGGTACTCTGGCCTGCGTTTTTGTTCATCCCTCATCTCTTTTCTTCATTATTGAAGTATTCAGTGATCAAGACTGAGTAATTCCCGCAATTGCCACGATCAGTTCATTCATATGCGGACTCCTCTCGTTAATGGCGGCCTTGCAGAAGGACGAGGAAAAGTCCCAGCCCGGCTGGCGTCTGCGTAACGTATTCATGGCGATCCGGCAGGCCTACGGTCAAAGCAGCCGGGTACACGCCAAGCTGATGGAATACTCGTTGTCCCACGGCCCAGGAACACGGTTGCATCCCCTCTATACCGGCATCATCCAGATGTTGGCCTTGGGCACTTAACCATTCCGGGACGAACACGTGCTATCACCAGCAGTGAAGCTTTTGTGATGACACATGCGATTGCCGGTGTCATACGCGCACTGATCACCGAGAGAAAAGACACGTTTTCAGATGGGATTGTCGAAGATGCTCTGGTCAAATTGGTCTTGAACTTTCTGCGTGAAGCAGACCCAGACTGAAAGTCTCTGGACAAGGAAACTCAAGCCACCACTTGCATGAAAAAACAAAGAGCCCAATGCGGCTCTTTGTTTTGAAGTCGTACTCAGACAGGAAAGTCCATGCAGTAAAAGGTAGCGGTGCAACTCAGAACAGCCACTGCAATTGCCCCCAGACGTAATTTCCACGCGGGGTATCACTCATGGGATCTTCATCACTGATAGACCAGGCTGCACTCAAAGTCGCTTGCCAGTGCCGTTCTGGCTGCCAGTAGGCAGCGAGGCCAGCACCACTCAATTGCCGATGATTTTCGCCAGCGGCAAGCACCGGATGCTTGTTCACCGTCACACTGCCTGCGTCTACAAATATTCCGGCCTGCCACTGCCGGCTCAGCACCTGGCGCAACTCGATATTCGCTACCCAGCCTTCATCACCGGAGGCCTCCCCTTCCGGATAAGCCCGCACACCGTAGGCACCGCCCAAGCTGATTTTCTCGGAGGAATCGAGATTGCCGCTGGCCAATTGACCGCGTGCCTGCAACAGCAATGAGAGGGTATTACTCACCGTTTGCTGACGCAGGACGGCCGGGGTCCATTTCTGGAATTTGCCTTCGCTGTGCAAAAGAATGTCCTGCACCTCGGCATCCGGGCTGTCCAGCGAGAGATCGCCCAGCGTCCAGCCCAGGGAGTAACTATTGGCACCGCCCCCTAGCAGGCCATCACGCGAATATCCGCTTAGCTGCAAGGTAATATTGTTCAGGGATTTTTCACTGTTCAAACCAAAGAGACCGGTTTCGTCCTGCAGCTGCTTGTTGTCGTAAGAGAGCTGGGTACTGAAACCGTAGCTGCGCTGGCGCCACCATGCCTGGCTCGCGTACAGCGTGGCAATGCCGGCATTACCGGTGGACTCCAGCACTTCGAAATCCTTGCCCAGCTCATAGCTCATCCGGGAATACGCGGCTCCTAGTCGTGTATTCCACGGGCCTACCGGCAACTCATACTGGCCTCGCAGATAATACTGGCCTTCATCCGACACCAGGGCCCGCCAATCCATCTGGTCAGCCGCATCGAAAGGATTATTGATCGTGAGCGCAGAGCTCAGGCGATAAGCGCCGTTATAAGTATTGCCGTAATTATCCAGCACCACATTGCCACTGTATGTGTCCCCTGCTGCCACCTTTACATCCAGATCGCTACTGCCCAGCTCAGCACCGGCCGAAAGACGGGAAGCCACTTTCACGCCGGGCAGGTCATTGAGTGAAAGCAAGGCACTTTCCAAAGACTCAGCTTGCACGCTCTGCCCCGCCTGCAGCGGACGCAGGGCATTATTCAAAACACGATCCGGAACCGTACTGTCATTCTGCAAACGCACCTGACCGTATTGCCCTTCCAGTACTTCGATTCGTACCGTGCCATCCTGAATTTCCTGCGCCGGCAGATAAGCACGCGCCAGCAGCCAGCCACGCTGCTGGTACACGGCGGTCACACGCTGTGCGGCGCCTTGCAGCTCAGTCAATGTCAGCGGCGTGTTGCGCAAATCATCCAGTACCGCCAGCAGCTCAGGCGTAGCAATCGCCTTGTTGCCGCTAACCGTGAACTGGCTGACGTTGATCCTCTGTTCCGCTGCCACCGGAGAGGCGGATTTTTCTGCCGGCTTTTGCAGTGTCGGCAGTGGCAGATTATCGGTGGGAGCAGCTGGCAAAGGCCGGGTTTCCAGCTCGCGCATGGACTG
>JASLCO010000201.1 GCA_030146505.1 Moraxellaceae bacterium | reverse complement strand
GAAGAATCGGGAGGAGCCGCAGTGTGGCACAAGGTTTTCGGGTTTTGAAGGCAAGCCCCTATAATCCCCGCCTCTGTATTCCACTGTTGCGGATGACTCCATGTTCGATAACCTGACCGACCGCCTTGGTCACAGCCTGCGCAACATCACAGGCTCGGGGCGTCTCACCGAGGACAACATCAAGGACACGCTGCGCGAAGTGCGCATGGCCTTGCTGGAAGCCGACGTTGCCCTGCCGGTGGTGAAAGACTTTATCGAGCGCATACGCGAGCAGGCCCTGGGCCAGGATGTGCTGAAGCAGCTGCAGCCTGGCCAGGCCTTCGTGAAAATCGTGCACGACGAGCTCGTGCGCACCATGGGCGAAGCCAATGAGTCGCTGAACCTGCATGCTGCGCCGCCTGCCGTCATTCTCATGGCGGGTCTGCAGGGGGCCGGCAAGACGACCACTGTCGGTAAGCTCGCGCGTTTCCTGAAAGAGCGCGAAAAGAAAAAGGTGCTGGTGGCCTCGGCCGACGTTTACCGTCCTGCCGCCATCAAGCAGCTGGAAACCGTGGCGGGTGATGTTGGCGCGATTTTCTTTCCGTCGAGCGCGGATCAGAAGCCGATTGATATTGCGCGAGGCGCCATTGCCGAGGGCAAGCTGAAATTTGCCGATGTAGTGATTATCGATACCGCCGGCCGTCTGCATGTCGATGAAGACATGATGGGCGAAATCAAGGACCTGCACGCTGCCATCAATCCGGTGGAAACGCTGTTCGTGGTGGACGCCATGACCGGCCAGGATGCCGCGAATACCGCGAAGGCCTTCAACGAAGCGCTGCCGCTGACCGGTGTCATCCTCACCAAGACCGATGGTGATGCGCGTGGTGGTGCGGCGCTGTCCGTGCGCATGCTCACCGGCAAGCCCATCAAATTCCTTGGCATCGGCGAAAAGAGTGAAGCGCTTGAGCCGTTTTATCCGGACCGCGTGGCGTCCCGCATCCTCGGCATGGGCGATGTGCTCTCGCTGGTGGAAGAAGTCGAGCGCAAGATCGACAAGGAAAAAGCCGAGAAGCTGGCCAACAAGCTCAAGAAGGGCAAGGGCTTTGATCTGCAGGACATGCTGGACCAGTTCCAGCAGATGAAGAATCTCGGTGGCATGGGCGGTCTGCTCGACAAACTGCCCGGCATGAATTCCGCCGCCATTCAGCAGGCCATGGCCGGCGGTGCGCCCGAGCGCGAAATCAAGAAGATGGAAGCCATCATTCTTTCCATGACACCAGCTGAGCGTCGCAAGCCCGATCTCATCAATGGCTCGCGCAAGCGCCGTATCGCCAACGGTTCCGGCACGCAAATCCAGGACGTGAATCGCGTGCTCAAGCAGCACGGCCAGATGGAAAAGATGATGAAAAAGCTCTCTTCACCCTCCGGCATGATGAAGATGATGCGCGGCATGCAGGGCATGATGGGAGGCAAGGGCGGTGCCGGTCTGCCGCCTGGCATGGGTGGCCCCGGTGGCATGGGCGGACTGCCCGGTCCCGGTGATCTGCCGCCAGGTTTCAAGCTGCCGCCGGGCTTCAAGAAAAAAGGCTGATGCCATAACTGCTTCAGGGCGGCTGCAAGGCCGCCCTTTTGTTTGGTGAAACGGGAGAGGATAATGCTGAGGAATTGTGTACTGGCACTGATGCTGGTCTTTGTTTCAGGTGGTGTACGGGCGGATGCCGCTCCTGCTGCGGTGCCCAAGGCAGCGGCGATTACGGAAATCACCAATCGTGTTTATTTCGACATGGGGATTGATGGCAAGCCGGCGGGTCGTATCGTGTTTGGGCTTTACGGCAATGCCGTGCCCAGGACGGTGGAGAATTTCCGTGCGCTGGCCACGGGTGAAAAAGGCACGAGCGCTACTGGCGCCCGTCTTTATTACAAAGGCTCGGTTTTCCATCGCGTGATTCCCGGCTTCATGCTGCAGGGCGGCGACTTCACCAATGGCAATGGCACCGGCGGTGAAAGCATTTATGGTCGCAGCTTTGCCGATGAAAACTTCCTGCTGCGCCATAACCGTGCTGGTGTGCTCAGCATGGCCAATGCCGGCCCGCATACCAATGGCTCGCAGTTTTTCATCACCACCGAGCCCACGCCGTTTCTGGATGGTCGCCATGTGGTCTTTGGCCGTGTGCTGGAAGGCATGGAAGTGGTGTCAGCCATAGAAGCGCTGGGTTCCGAGTCCGGGCGTACCAGCAGGAAAATCACCATCCTGGATTGCGGCGAGCTCAAATAGGGTGCCGCTGCCTGCCCATGAAAAAGCCCGCATCAGGCGGGCTTTTTCATGCTTCGGGCCAGATGCGCTCCGGCAGTCTCAGCGGCGCAGGCTGAACAGCGTGGCGCCGAAAATCAGCAAGGTGCCGGCGATGGCCCAGGCATCCGGTGTCTCTCCCCACAGTACCCAGGCGTAGACGCCGGCAATCACGATGGCGAGATAGGTCATCGGGCCTATGCGGTTGGCGGGCGCCAGCGCGTAGGCCCGGGTCAGGCAGAGCTGGCTGAAGGTGGCGAGTATGCCCACAGCCGCCAGCAAGCCGAATTCATGCAGGTTGACGGCACGTCCGGCCCAGAACAGGGGAATGGTGGAGACCACGGTGGAGATCAGTGCGAAATAGAAGACGACACGGGTGGCGGGCTCGGTGGCGCCCAGGGCACGTACCGTCACGAAGGCGGTGGCGGCCAGGATGCTGGAGCCCAGGCCGATCAGGGCAAAGTGGTTGAGGGCACCTCCGTCCGGCTTGCTGACCATGAGCACGCCGACAAAGCCGATCAGTGCGGCTCCCCAGGCCCGTGTCGTCATGGATTCTTTCAGGAAGACCCGGGCCACCAGCGGAATGAAGACCGGCGAGGAGTAGGTGAAGATCATGGCACTGGAGAGCGGCAGATGGGCGATGGCATAGAAGAAGCCATACATCGCCGTGAGGCCGGTGAGTGCCCGCCAGAGATGGCGCGGGAAGACGGTGGTGCGGAAGCTGGCTTCCTTATGTAGAAGCATGAAAGGCAGGAGCAGGGCCAGACCGCCGATATTGCGTGCAAAGACGATGATCTCGTTGCCTACGGTATGCGAGGCCAGGCGTATGAAGACCCCCATGGTGGCAAAGAGGAAGGCCGAGAGGGCCAGCAGGGCGGCACCGCGCAGCAAGGGCGATTCTTTCAGGCGGGCAATGGGCATGGGCCGGTCAGGCAGGGAGCGGGAAGAGGGCGCGAATGATAGCGGAGCCGCGTTTTCCTGTCCTGAAAACCGGCTTTCATAGTCCTTTGAATTCGCGTAAACTTCGCGGCCTTTCGGGGTAGGCCCGGGTTTCGGCCTGCCTGCCGATGCTGAATCCAGGCAAGTTTTTTCTCAAGGTAAAGAACCATGGTGACTATTCGTTTGGCTCGCGGTGGCGCTAAGAAGCGTCCTTTCTACCAGGTCGTGGTGACTGACAGCCGTAATGCCCGTGATGGCCGTTTCATCGAGCGCGTGGGTTTCTTCAACCCCATCGCTACCGGCAAGGAAGAGCGTCTGCGTGTGAACGCCGATCGCTACCAGTACTGGGTTTCGCAGGGCGCCCAGCCCTCCGAGCGCGTTGCCCAACTGGTGAAGGACGCCGGCAAGGCCTGATATGAGCACGCCCGCCCCCGCCCTCGCGGCGGAGGACATGATCGCCGTGGGGCATGTTTCCACTGCCCACGGCATCAAGGGGTGGGTGTGGGTGCATGCCCTCACCGATCCTGTCAGCAATATCTTCGGCTACCGTCCCTGGTTCCTGAAAACGCGTGAAGGTTTCCGCCCCGTCAAGGTGCTGGACTGGCGCGAGCAGGGCAAGGGTGTGGTCGCCCAGTTGGATCTGGCACCGGACCGCAATGCGGCCGAAGCCTTGCGCAACCTGGAGATCTGGGTGCCCAAGGAAGCGCTGCCGGAGCTGGAAGAAGGCGATTACTACTGGTCTGATCTTATTGATCTTGAGGTGAGATCAGAGTCGGGCGTGGTGCTGGGCGCCGTGCACAGCCTGATGGAAACCGGCTCCAACGATGTGCTGGTGGTACAGGGCACCGCGGAGAGCCTGGATCGCAACGAGCGCCTGGTGCCCTGGCTGCCCGGAACGGTGGTGAAGAATGTGGATCTGGTCGGCCGTGTCATCACGGTGGACTGGGACCCTGCGTTTTAAGCCTGCGTATGTGGGTCGGCTTTATCAGCCTGTTTCCGGAAATGCTGCGTGCACTGACGGAAAGCGGCATTACCGGCCGCGCCGTGAAAACGGGTCTGCTGGATGTGCAGTGCTGGAATCCCCGGGATTTCACCGAGGATGCCTATCACCGTGTGGATGATCGTCCCTATGGCGGCGGCCCCGGCATGGTGATGCAGATTGAACCCTTGCAGCGTGCGATTACCGCGGCAAAGGCGGCAGCGGCAGAAAAAGGCTTCTCGCCAAAAGTGATTTACCTCTCGCCACAGGGTCGCGTGCTGACACAGGCCGGTGTGCAGGAGTTGCGGCAGGAAGATGCGCTGATTCTTCTCTGCGGCCGTTATGAAGGCATTGATGAGCGCTTTATCCAGCGTGAAGTCGATGCCGAGTGGTCAGTCGGTGACTATGTGCTGTCGGGTGGTGAATTGCCGGCGATGGTGCTGATGGATGCGATAACACGTTTGCTGCCGGGTGCGCTCGGCAGCGATGCCTCGGCAGAAGAAGACTCCTTCTCCGATGGCCTGCTGGATTGTCCGCACTACACCCGCCCGGAAATCTACGAAGGCGAGCCAGTGCCGGCAGTCCTGCTCTCCGGTGATCATGCCGCCATCAAGAAATGGCGCAGACGCCAGAGTCTGGAAAGAACATTGCAGCGTCGGCCTGATCTTCTGGAGAAGGCCACGCTGGACAAAGAGCAGATCAAGATGCTCGACGAGATCCGCCGTGCTGCTGATAGCCAGCATGGCGAGGATGAAAAAGGCCGGTAAGGATTTTTCATCTCCATGGGTGCAGCGGATGTCCGCTGCATCTGATGTGAAACGGTGGGAATGCGCCGCTTCTGCACGAGCAGATGCACAGCCTCTGTCACCATAACCTGAGAGAAATGCCATGAGCGGCAAGCATCCCCTGGTTCAAGCAGTTGAACAGTCCCAGCTGAAACAGAATGTCCCCTCTTTTGCTCCCGGCGACACCGTTGTCGTGCAGGTCAAGGTGAAGGAAGGCGACCGTGAGCGTCTGCAGGCCTATGAAGGCGTTGTCATTGCCATCAAGAACCGCGGCCTCAACTCGGCTTTCACAGTGCGCAAGATTTCCAATGGTGTGGGCGTGGAACGTGTTTTCCAGACTCACTCCCCGGTGGTCGCTGGCATTGAAGTGAAGCGTCGTGGCGACGTGCGTCGTGCCAAGCTGTACTACCTCCGCTATCGTTCGGGCAAGTCCGCACGTATCAAGGAAAAGCTCACTGCCCGCGCGAAGTAATTCGCTCCTGCATGAGCAAAAAAAGCGGCCTTCGGGCCGCTTTTTTTATTCGCTGTCTGTTGCGCGTTCATGATAGTCAAAATAATGACAGCTGATGCTATTGTCGCCTCCAGAAACTGAAGGGCACGTACCTGAAGTTTGATGATGGTTGTTGAGGCTGATTGCGTCAGTCAAGGCTTTTGTTCTGAAGTGGTACCTTTTTTATCTGCAAAAGCTTGAGTATCTCAGGCCCTACCACTGTGTCTGATAAGAATTGGCTTGCTTCTAGGCCTAAATGTCCGTAGTCCGATGTAAATAGCCTGTTCCCAGCAGGGGTTGAAATATAACGCATGCATTCGGGGGGGTGACATGTAGCATCCAGTACGGACAGATACGGTATGTCGGCATGCTGCATATCTGCTTTTACTTTCTTGTCTGTACTGAAAATTTCGCTGTCCAAGCCGTAAGCACTGAATTGCGGCAGCATGTTCGGTGTTCCACCGCCGCGGATTGAGATTTCTTGGGTCAGAGTGTCCGGCAACCATTCTTTCCATGATGGGAACTGGCCGATGACAAGTACTGGTGCATACTTATGCAGTTTACCAAGTGCGAGCTTGTAGTCTTGATAATATCCTGGGTATGTCCACTTTGAGTTTCTCCGGAAGCCCCATTCCTGAATGAAAGATGAAACAATTACCAAATCAAACTTCTGGGTTTCCAGCGTTTCTTCGATGCGTTGATTGATGGCTGCACAGCGTGGCGTGGCTGTGCGGCTGGTATTGTCTGGAAACTGAGTAACGATTGGTAGGCAGGCTGCTGCGGTAAGCATCACGAGATTGATGTTGTGGTGGTCAAGAAACTGCTTAAGGCCAGGATAGAGCGAGGCAGCATGAGAGTCTCCTAGTAACAGCACTGTAGGGCGGCCCTCAAGACGGAACAAGCATGTATTGATGGCAAGTGCATTTGCGTCTTTGGTGAGAAGGAAACAGGTGTCGGTTTGTTGTAGGGAAACTGAGTTAGTAGGACGCATTGAGTCCAATGCAGATGTGTCTATCCTGCTTCGAGTCAGGGTATTTTCTCCTTGGCCAACCACCCCGGCTACTATGAACAAGAGGCTAGCTATGCCACCAAAGGCAAATATCTGCCGACGGGTAAGCCAGTGCCTGTTCCTAAAGGGTGTTTCTACGTATTTCCAGCTTAAATATGCCAACATAAGCGCTAGTGCGGACAAGCCGAGCATAACCGTTACGCCGAGGGGGGTTGTGCTGCGTAATCTGGCGAACGCGAACAATGGATGATGCCAAAGATAAGCGCTGTAACTGACAAGGCCAACTCCGACGAGAGGTGCGCTCCCTAGAGTTCGACCCACAATGGTTTTCTTGGAGCTGAACATGATAACCAGCGCTGTACCGATACATGGCACTAGTCCGTAAATACTGGGAAACGGTGTTTGCTCGGAGTATTGCAGTATCGGAATTGCGATCAGGACAAGTCCGAGCATGCTTGAAAATTGCGCGTGCGCAGGCTTTGTTTTCAGCGGATGCTTGATGAGGTACACCGCAGTCAATGCGCCAATCAAAAGCTCCCAAGTACGTCCGGGCAATAGATAGAAATTGGCTGTAGGCCAATTTCGTATTCCCCATTCGGCCATACCCAGACTGATGAGGGCCAGTATGACTAGCCAGAGAATGATTTTCCTGCTTACTCGATAAGACAGCAGGAACAGCAGGGGAAATAAGAGATAATACTGTTCTTCAACCCCCAAGCTCCATGTATGCAAGAGAGGCTGAGTTTCTACTGCTGCGTCGAAATAGCCGCTGTTTTTGGCGAACAGGACATTCGACAGGAATAAGGGGACTGTAATCAGGCTTCGAGAGAAGAGTTTCCATTCACTAGGCAATAACCAAGCCCAAGCAAATGGTATACTTACTGCCATCATGAAAAACAAAGCTGGCAGAATACGTCTTGCTCGTCTTTCGTAAAAACGCGCCAGAGAGAAGGTTCCTGCTTGATGTTCAGTCAGTATGTTTGAGGTGATGAGGTAGCCACTGATAACGAAAAAAACATCAACTCCGACAAACCCACCCGAGAAAGTCTGGATGCCAGCATGAAAAAGGATAACGGGTATAACGGCGATTGAGCGTAATCCGTCTATTTCGGGTCTGTGCTGTATCATGTCAGAGTATTGGTCGTCAGTTCTTTAGATGTCGTATGAGGCCTCCCCCATGGGGGCGGGCAGATTATCATGAAAGAAACATGCTTGCCTGCTCGGACTAAGTCGCCTTGCAACTTGATGAAGTAGAAGATGCAGTGCGATTAAAAGCAGCTGTATTCATATGAGATGGCCGTTTACGTTGTGACTCCTTCAGAATTGATATGTTTTGGGTCATGAATATGCTCATCACACGCCCGCGCGGCCGTCCCAAGGCTGAAGAAAACTCCCTGCCGGAGTCGGTGGAGTTGCGTCAGTTCCGCAGCAAGCTGGTGGTGGAGGGTTTGAGCAAACACTCCATTGCCGGCTATCTGACCGACCTGCACAAACTCGCGCAGTGGGCGAGCGGGCAAAGCCTGTTGCAACTGGGCCAGGAAGACCTGGCGCGCTACATCCACGATCTGCAGGCCGCGGGCAGCCATCCCCGTTCACGTGCGCGTTTTCTTTCCGCCCTGCGCCGTTTCTACCGTTTTCATCTTTCCCAAAACCGCATCAGCGCTGATCCCACCCTGCATCTGGATTCCCCCAGGCTGGGCTGCCCCTTGCCCAAGGATATGTCTGAGGCAGAAGTGGACGCCTTGCTGGCGGCACCCCTGACAGAAACACCGCTGGGTCTGCGTGACCGTGCCATGCTGGAGCTGCTTTATGCCTGCGGCCTGCGTGTCTCCGAACTGGTGGGGCTGCGTGTGGACCAGCCCAATCTGCGTGGCGGGTTCCTGCGTGTGACGGGCAAGGGCTCGAAAGAGCGTCTGGTGCCCATGAATGAAACCGCCATGGACTGGCTGGTGAAATACGTGGATGAGGCTCGCCCGGTGCTGGTGGCCGGCAACGCCACCGATGCCCTGTTTCCCAGTCGCGAGGGCGAGTTCATGACGCGCCAGGCTTTCTGGCACCGTATCAAGCAACTGGCCAAAGCCGCCGGCATAGAGCGCAATCTTTCCCCGCACACCCTGCGCCATGCTTTCGCCACGCATCTGCTCAACCACGGTGCTGACCTGCGCGTAGTGCAGATGCTGCTGGGGCATAGCGATCTTTCCACCACGCAGATCTATACCCATATCGCCAATCAGCGCCTCAAGGACCTGCATGCGCAGCATCATCCGCGCGGCTAGCCGTCTTCCGTTCTCCGCAAAGCCCGTTTACGCATGTACTATCGGCGGTCTGCCGGTGAAGGCTTATGCTGCCTGCCAACCTGAATTCAGCTTTCCGAGACGAATGCCCATGAAATTCCGACTGCTTTCCGGTCTTGCCCTGATGGCTGCCCTGGCTGCTCCTCTTGCCAGCGCTGCCGGCCCTGAGGACGTCATACGTGCCAAGGTGAAGGCCGTGGTGCCCGATATCGAGATCATTTCCATCAAGCCGGCGGTTGTTTCCGGCCTCTATGAAGTGCGTGCCAAGAACTATGAAACCGTGATGGTGTCCAGTGATGGCCGCTATCTGGTGCAGGGCGAAGTCATGGAGATCAAGGGCAAGGCGCTGGTCAGCGTCGAGGACCAGTCCTTGGCGGCCATGCGCAAGGATGGCCTGGCCACGGTGAACCGCGCCGATATGGTGATCTATCCCGCCGTGGGCAAGATGAAGGCAGCTGTTTATGTCTTCACCGACGTGGAGTGCGGCTATTGCCGCAAGTTCCACAAGGAAGTACCCGCGCTGAACAAGTTGGGGGTGGAGGTGCGCTATCTCGCCTTCCCGCGCAAGGGCCCCAATACGGATGACTCGGCCAAAATGGACAGTGTCTGGTGCGCCAAGGACAGGCAGACGGCCCTCACCCAGTCCAAGAGTGGCCTTGCGCTGCCGCCGGCGCCCGCTGTGTGCAAGTCGCCGGTGGCCACCGAGTATGAATTCGGCCAGAACCTGGGCGTGCGCGGTACGCCAGCCATCTTCGATGTGAACGGTATGCAGCTGGGCGGTTATGTGCCGGCTGACGAGCTGGCCAAAGACCTCGGTATCCGCTGATTCCTCGCACTGAAAGCCCCGGTATTCCTGCCCTTTCCCGGGTTTGACAAAGCCCGGGGCCGGCCATAATGTTGCGCGCTTCTTTTTATCACCAGGCCGGCACATTCATGTGCCGGCCTGGGGACGCCCGATCCGGAGTGAGTCCGGGTCGGGCTCACGTCAAATCCGGCTTGGGCCGGATTTGCGGGCGGTACCTCCTGTACCGCGCGTCTCCCGTATCGGACGTCGTAAATTTTCCAAGTATTCAGGTGATGATGTGAAACCGGTCTCTGTAGGTATCGTCGGCCTGGGCACGGTGGGCGGTGGCGCCTTCAACCTGCTCCGGGACAACGCAGCTGAAATCTCCCGCCGTACCGGTCGTGAAATCCGTGTTGCCCATGTCGGTGCACGTCGTGACTCCCCCAAATACGATCTGCAGGCCACCCGTGTCAGTCGCGACATCATGGATGTGGTGAATGATCCGGAAATCGACATTGTTGTTGAGGTCATCGGCGGCACCACCACGGCGCGTGAAGTTGTAATGCAGGCCATCAATAACGGCAAGCACGTGGTTACGGCCAACAAGGCCCTGCTCGCCGAATACGGCAACGAGATTTTTGCAGCGGCTGAAAAGAAGGGCGTGTATGTCGCCTTTGAAGCCGCTGTTGCCGGTGGTGTGCCCATCATCAAGGTGCTGCGTGAAGGCCTGGCTGCCAACCGTATCGAGTGGCTGGCCGGCATCATCAATGGCACGGGCAATTTCATCCTCACGGAAATGCGCGAGAAGGGCCGTGATTTCCATGATGTGCTGAAAGAGGCACAAGAGCTCGGCTATGCCGAAGCCGATCCCACTTTCGACGTGGAAGGCATTGATGCCGCCCACAAGCTCACCATCCTGGCCTCGCTGGCCTTTGGTGTGCCGCTGCAGTTCAAGAAGGCCTATACCGAAGGCATCACGCAGCTGACGCGTGAAGATGTGTCCTATGCCGAAGAGCTGGGTTTCCGCATCAAGCATCTGGGCGTGGCACGTCGTACCAGTCATGGTATCGAATTGCGCGTGCATCCCACACTGATTCCGGAAGAGCGTCTGATCGCC
>JASLCO010000034.1 GCA_030146505.1 Moraxellaceae bacterium | reverse complement strand
GGCGGCGCGTGGCGTATCTGCATACGCTCACCTGAAGGCGAGGACTATTGGATGCATGGCGTCTACCACGAAATCAGTGCACCAGAAAAACTGGTCTTCAGCTTTCAATGGGACAAGGACGACAAACCGCGTGTGGAAATGCGGGTCACTGTCACACTGGAAGAAGCACCGGGTGGACGCACCCTGCTCACCTTCCATGAAAGCGGCTTTGCCGATGCGGAAATGCGCGAAATGGATAACGGTGGCTGGACGCAATGCCTGGAACGCCTGGACAGCTACACCGCGAGATTCGCTGGCATGGCAACAGGAGCCGAAAAATGAGCACGACAAGACAGGAACACGGCAGTTTCACCCTGAACCGCCATTACGCCTTCGCGGTGGAAAAAGTCTTTGCGGCCTGGCAGGGCCAGGCCAAGACCCGGTGGTTTTCCGGCCCCAGTGGCTGGGAGGCGCTGATACGCGAGCAGGATTTCCGCGTGGGTGGACGCGAACATGTACGTGGCCGTTTTCCGGACGGCAAGGTTTCCGATTTCCAGGCTCACTATCACGACATCGTGGCCAATGAACGCATCATCTACAGCTATGAAATGCAGGTGAATGATGTGCGCATGTCGGTCTCCGTCGCCACCATCACCTTCCAGCCGGAAAAGAACGGCACCCGGCTCACCATTACCGAGCAAGGCGTGTTTCTCGACGGATTCTGCGGCGACGGCCCCGGCCGCGAAGAAGGCACCCGCTTCCTGATGGAACAGATCAATACGGCCCTGCAGGCCAGCAACTGATTTTCTGAAAAGGACATATCGTGACGGCACAAGCTCATCAACAAAACCATCAACACGATCCCGGCAAACGCTGGCTCGCACTTTATGTGCTCTGCTGTGGCGTACTCATGATCGTGCTGGATACCACCATCGTGAATGTGGCCCTGCCCTCCATACGCGAGGACCTGCATTTCACCGGGACTTCGCTGGTCTGGGTGGTTAACGCCTATATGCTCACCTTCGGCGGATTCCTGCTGCTGGGCGGTCGCCTAGGTGATCTCTTCGGGCATCGCCGGCTGTTCCTGATCGGGCTGGTGGGTTTCACGCTGTCTTCACTGGCCTGCGGCATTGCCACCAGCAAAGAGGTGCTGATTGTTGCGCGTGCCGTGCAGGGGCTCGGCGGTGCCGTCGTCACGGCCGTGGCGCTGTCGCTCATCATGGACCTGTTCACGGCTGATGCAGACCGCGCCAAGGCGATGGGCATATACGGCTTTGTATGTTCAGCCGGCGGCAGCATAGGCGTACTGCTGGGCGGTGCCCTCACCTCACTGAGCTGGCACTGGATTTTTCTGGTGAACCTGCCGATTGGCATCGCCGTATATTTCTTTTCGCTCCGCTTGCTGCCGGATGTGAAAGGCAGTGCCCACGGTGAAAAACTGGACTGGGCGGGTGCGCTCACGGTGACCAGCTCGCTGATGCTGGCGGTCTACGCCATTGTCGGCGGCAACGAAGCCGGCTGGACATCACCCGTGACACTGGGTCTGCTGGGCGCGGCTGTCGTGCTGCTCGCCGTTTTCATTTTCATTGAATCGCGAGTGCAGCACCCCTTGATGCCGCTGGGGCTTTTCCGCCTGCGCAACGTGGCGGTGGCCAATGTCGTCAGCATATTCTGGGCGGCAGCCATGTTTGCCTGGTTTTTCATTTCCGCGCTGTACCTGCAGCAGGTGCTGCATTACACGCCCATGCAGGTGGGCCTGGCCTTCCTGCCGCCCGACCTCATCATGGCGGCCTTTTCACTGGGGCTGTCGGCAAAAATCGTGATGCGTTTCGGCATACGCCTGCCGGCGGGCGTGGGACTGGTGATCGCCGGCATCGGCCTTGCACTTTTTTCACTGGCGCCGGTGGAGGGTGATTTCTGGCGCCATGTCTTCCCGGGCATGGTGCTGCTGGGCCTGGGCGGTGGCATTGCCTTCAACCCCGTGCTGCTCGCCGCCATGAATGATGTGCAGCCCAGCGAATCCGGTCTGGCTTCCGGCATGGTCAACACCGCTTTCATGATGGGCGGTGCACTCGGCCTGGCCGTGCTCGCCAGTATTGCCGGCGCACGCACGCAGGCACTGCTGGCAGCCGGCAGTGACCAGGCAAACGCGCTTACCGGCGGTTATCAGCTGGCCTTCATCACGGGAGCCGTCTTTGCCATTGGCGCAGGCCTGCTGGGTGCCCTGCTCATGCGCGGCCAGCTCAGGAATACGGAAGCCGAAATGACAGGAGAACCGTCATGATTGATCACCCGCTCATTGATCGCCCGGTAAAAACAAGAACCACGGCGCAGGCCACCGCCGCCATACGCCTGAACATGGCACGTGCCGACATACAGAAATTCATGGACCCGGCCATACAGGAGCTCTTTTCCGCCTTGTCGGCACAGGGCATCGCGCCCACCGGTCCCTTGAGTTCCTATCATTACCGGATAGACCCGGCCTTCTTCGATTTTGAAATCTGTGTGCCTGTGGCAAAGCCGATAATGCCGGCCGGTCGCGTCATCAACAGCTCGTTGCCCGCCGTCACCGTGATGCGCTGCAATTACCACGGGGCCTACGAAAACCTCGGTGAGGCGTGGGCGCAATTCCACGCCACCATCGGCGTGGACCGGAGCTGCAGGACCGGCGGGCTCTGGGAATGTTATGTAAAAGGTCCTGAAACCGGCCCCGACCCGGCGCAATGGATCACCCAACTTAACCAGCCCGTAAAAGACTGAAAGCGGAAGCCCGCCATGTTCATGAAATTCCTCATTGCTGTTGCCGTCATCCTTGTCGCGATATTGCTGTTCGCGACTACCCGGCCCGATACCTTCCGCGTGGAGCGTAAAACCGTTATTGCCACCACACCGGAAAAAGTCAGCGCCGCCATCAACGATTTCCACCGCTGGAAAAGCTGGTCACCCTACGAAAAGAAAGACCCCGGCATGAAGCGCCGCTACAGCGGCGCCGAAAGCGGCACGGGCGCCCGCTATGCATGGGAAGGAGACAGCCATGTCGGCAGCGGGAGCATGGAGGTGCTGGCGGCAAGCACACGGGAAATCCGCATCCGGCTGGATTTCATCAAACCCTTTGAAGCACACAATATGGCCATCTTCACGCTCACCCCGCAGAGCAACGGCACGGAAGTGAGCTGGGCCATGGAGGGGCCGCTGCCTTATTTCGCCCGGGTCATCCATCTCTTTTTTGACATGGACAAAATGGTGGGCCGCGATTTCGAGGCCGGCCTTGCCGATCTCAAGATCGTGGCGGAAACACAACCCTGAACCGGCACATGCCCGCCACAAGCAATGTACAGCACCAGAAACGGAAGACCATCATGACAGAAACCGCCGCCACACCACGCCCCCTCGTCATCACGCGCCTCTTCAAGGCACCACTCGGCCTGGTATGGAAAACCCATTCCGAGGCCGGACATCTTGCCAACTGGTGGGGGCCGGTGGGCAAGAAGCTGCTGGTGAAAAACCTGGATTTCCGCCCCGGCGGCATTTTCCATTACGGGATGGAAGCGGCGGATGGCAGCATGTGGTGGGGCCGCTTCCTCTATCAGGAAATCCTGCCGCAGAGAAAGCTGGTCTATCTCAGTTCCTTCGCGGATGAAGAAGCCAATGTCGTGCGTGCTCCCTTCCCCGGCAATTTCCCCCTGCTGGTGGAAAACACCCTGACCTTTGAAGAACAGGATGGAAATACCCTGCTGCGGCTGCAAGGCCTTCCCCATGGCGCCAGCGCAACTGAACAGGCTTTTTTTGAAAGCATGTTTGCTTCCATGAATGGTGGCTTCGGTGCCACCTATGACCAGCTGGACAATTATCTTGAAACGCTGAACGGCAAGCCTCTCCCAATGCGGTAAGCATCAGGAAACAAAGGAATAAGAAGCCTTCTCTCTTGCAGGAATTTACTCGGCATTAACAGACAGCCTCTCCTGTTTCAAAAAAATCACAGCCATCAATCAATAAAAATTCATTCCAAAAGCCCAGACCCTGTCGGACACGGTATGTGTTCGAGAAAGAGGGCATCCGGACAGAGCACCCGGGCAAGCATTTCATTGCCCTGAATGACGGCGAAGCCTGTGCATGCGCCGGTGTTGCCGGACTGGGCCTGTTGCGGACGCCCCGCCGTGCGGGCCTATCTTGATGCCGGCATGCGAGCGCCAGGGTGCGGGTGTTCAGCGACTGGGTCATGGACCTTCTCCGCAAGCTGGAAAACTGAGGGCATACCCTCTCCCAAACGCCGGCATCTATGCTAAAAAGCAGCTTCCGCAAGGGAGGGATGCCATGAAAACCGTCGCCGATATCCTCAAAACCAAGGGCAATACACAGACCTACACGATTCCACCCGAGGCCACCGTGCTGGAAGCCATCACGCTGATGGCGGAAAAAGGCATAGGCGCGCTGGTCGTCACCGAGGGCGAGAATGTGGTCGGCATGATCAGCGAGCGCGACTACGCCCGCAAAGTGCTGCTGATGGAGCGCTCCTCCTACAACACTGAAGTCCGCGACATCATGTCGTCCAGCGTGGTGACGGTCACGCCGAAGCAGGACAGCAAGCACTGCATGGAACTGATGACGGAAAAACGCCTGCGCCACCTGCCGGTGCTGGAAGACGGCAGGCTGACCGGCCTCATTTCCATCGGCGACCTGGTGAAGGACATCATTTCCGACCAGGAATCCCTCATCAATCATCTGGAAAGCTATATCCGCGGCGAATGAGCGCCGCGGCTCCACGGTTTCATTTCCCCGCTCCGCTCCCGCCCTCATGAAAACCGAAGACCTCATGCTCCTGGTCACGCAGGAAATGCCCTACGGCAAGTACAAGGGCCGCCTGCTGGCCGACCTGCCCGGGCACTACCTGGCCTGGTTTGCCCGCACGGGCTTTCCACCCGGCAAGCTCGGCCAGCTACTGGCGCTCATGCACGAGATTGACCACAACGGCCTGAAAAGCCTGCTGGAGCCCTTGCGCCGGCGCTGATCCGCGCGGGTGGATTCATTCGCACCGCAGTTGTGTCGCAACATGCGGCCTTGATGTGCGAATGAATTCGCACCTGCAAAACATCAAGGCTCATCAAACAGGGAAAGGTTGGGATCGGCCTGCCCGCGGAAAGCCGGCCGCTCGCCCGGCAGATAACCGTTCTCGTCCACCTCCTCGCGCCGGACCAGGCTGCCTACGCGCACGCCCAGCAGGCGTATGCGCCGCTCCAGCGGCACCCGCTTCAGGCACTGGCCGGCCAGCTGGCGGATGACTGCGGCATCGGCTGTGTGGAAAGCAGCAGTGTGGTCACGCGTGGCGGATTTGAAATTGTCATAGCGGATCTTGATGCCCACGGTTTTTCCCACATAGCCCTTGCGTGCAAGATCGGCTGCCACCTGCTCGCAAAGCCGGGTAAAAATTCCACCCAGTTCGGCTTTGTCGGCCACGGCATGCAGGTCACGCCCGAAGGTGGTTTCGCGGCTCATGGATACAGGTTCGCTGTGCG
>JASLCO010000199.1 GCA_030146505.1 Moraxellaceae bacterium | reverse complement strand
GCTTTCTTTGCTTACTTTCTTTACCGAGGTAAAGAAAGTGAGGCCCCGCCGGCAGGGCGCACCGCCTTCGCGAAGAAACAACAGGAGCAACCTCGTCGGAGCACCTCACCGAATCCCCGACAACACCAAAATCCCCGCCCTCCCGGGCAGTGCAAAAGCAAAGCTGAGCGCGCGTATTCAGGGGCCAAAGGCAAGCAATAAAAAAAGGGATTTATATACTTAACTCCCTAAACACATCGTCATTCCCGCGGAAGCGGGAATCTTGGAGTTTAAAGCCCTGCTTGAATCCATGAGATTCCCGCTTCCGCGGGAATGACGGGTTGAAAATGGGGCAAGGTAGTTAAGTATATAAATCCATAAAAAAGGCGTCGGGTTGAATCACGACCAACAAAACAGGGCAGCTTATGCCGGCCTGGTATTCCAGGAATCAGCCGGCTTCCGCCGGCAGCACCGCCCCGTTGTCCAGCAGCGGTGCCGGCATTGTCGGCGGGGTGGAGGTTTTCTCGCGCAGGCTCACTCGCGCTGCCGCATAAAGCACCACGATACTCCCCAGCAGTACCGGCAGATCCAGCGCCCAAGGTCTTTCAAAATCATCCCCCAGCAAACCCAGCATCAGCAGCACCAGCGCCAGATGTGTGCAGAAAACGGTGAGCGATGCAGAGCCCAGTGTTTCCAGCCAGCGCTGCCGTGGCAGGCGTTGCGCCAGTGCCGGACCGAAACGCAGCACGAGGATGAGCAGTGCAAACAGATTGATGAGACGCAGCGGGCCGAGCTGCCATTTGTCGAAGAGCAGGTTGAGCGGATCGTCGTCGGCAAAAGGCACCTGGCCGGCGACATGGCGCCAGCAGAAGCCCACGATAAAAATGGCGAAGGCAGTGCGCACGGCCCAGCGCGGAAATTCAAAGGGGGCAGAGACCGGCTCATGGCGGCTGCTGCCCATCCACAGGCCCAGCACCCAGATCAGCTGCCAGGCCCAGAGGGAGAAGGCACCACTTTCCTGATAGGGCACGGAAAGGGAAAACAAGGCGGAGGCGGCGCCGTAAATCCATTCCGAGAGGCCGAACTGCGTAAGCAGCCATACCGCCACGCTGCCGACCATCACCGTTGACCAGCCATGCTGCCTGGCTAGTGACAAGAGCCAGGGGCTCATCAGCATGAACACGATGTAGAGCGGCAGGATGTCGAGCAGCGGAGGCTGGTAGATGAGCAGCAGGCTGCTGGCAACAGCAGTGACCGGTGCGTGCAGGTAAAACGACATGAGATTGGTGACGGCCGCCTGCTTCAGGCTGAGGCCGATGAAGGCAATCACCGTGAAAAGGAAAAGCAGTGCCGACAACTGGCAGCCGTAAATCTTGCCGGCACGGCGCCAGAAGGCGCGGCGCAGGTCGGCGTGATTCTGCCGGCGCGCGCCACCGGCATACACCAGGCCGGCCATGAAGGCCGACAGCAGCACGAAGCCTTCGGCCGCGGAAACGAAACCCAGGGGTTGGCCCATGGCGGAGGTCAGGCGCGTGGGCAGATGCGTGACCAGCATGAGCAACAGCATGAGACCACGTAGCGCATCGATTTCCCGGCGGCGTGCCGGTGTTGTTCTTGTTGTCATGGTGAGCCTGTTCGGATTTTTTTAATCAGGACGTGCGCTGTTTCTTCCCTGCCAGGGTGTTACGGAAAAACAGGCCGGCTATCCGCCGGCCTGTAAAAAATTCAGCTTGCGATGCTGATGGCGTTCTGCCTGATGTCTTCCCGCACGCCGTGGCCGCTCTTGCGATAAAGCGTGGCAGCGCGCAGTTGTTGCAGGCTGTTGGGTTCACTCAGAAGGCGCATGCAGCCGGCCGGTGTCAGTGCTTCGCCGGCCGTGGCCAGGCGCTTCACCCATTCGCGACGATGGCTGCCGCGCAGGCCGCGCGTGGTGTGGCGATTGCCCATGGCGGCGCTGGCCAGTGCCGACAGGCGTGCGTCCTGCAGCATTTCCTTCCAGCCGGCCAGGGGCGCTGTGGCTTCCATGTATGACCAGCTTTGCTGCAGCACTGCCGGTGTGCGGCTTTCTTCCGGAATCAGCAGCAGGCCCCTGGCACGGGCGCGGGCACCATGACCGGGGCGGCTGGTCCACACCGTGAAGGGAATGGCGAAGAGCAGCGGCAGGGCCACCGGCGTCAGCCAGAGCAGGCCGGGGGCGTTGACGGCGGCCAGTCCCAGCATGAGGGCCAGCACCACGAGGCCGGGCGTGGCAAAACGCTGCGCGGCTTCGCGCCAGCTCACCGAGCTGGCTTCGCGCGGAGGCGACACCCATTCCAGCTTCCAGCCGGTGAGGGCCACCACCACGAACATCGAATGCGCCAGCATGCGCAGTGGCGCCTGCAGCGACGACAGCAGCGCTTCCAGGCAGGCGCTTTGCAGCAGCTTGCCGGTGCCGCCATAGAGCGCTTGTTCACCTTTGAGCAGGACGGCGAGCACGCCCAGGGCACGCGGCAGCACCAGCATGGTGAGCGTGCCGGTCCACAGGCCCAGCACGGCCAGGCCGGCGCCGGCGCTGAAGGTGACGTGGCCGCCCAGCAGCCACAGCAGCGTGCCCAGCAGCAGGTAGCCGAGCCACAGTGGCGCGGAGAGATAGGCCATGGCGCCGGTGAACAGCATGGCGCGGTGCACGCCGTGCAGGCCGGGTTCGGCAATCAGGCGTGAATTCTGCAGATTGCCCTGGCACCAGCGGCGGTCGCGCTGCAGTTCGGCGAGCAGGTTAGGTGGTTGCTGTTCGTAGCTGCCTTCCAGGTCAGGCACCAGCCACACCTGATAGCCGGCACGCCGCATGAGCGCGGCTTCCACGAAATCATGCGAAAGGATGTCGCCGGAAAGCCCGCCCGAACCGGGTAGCCTGGCCAGCGCGCAGTGCTGCATGAAAGGCGCCACGCGGATGATGGCGTTGTGGCCCCAGTAATGCGCTTCGCCCAGCTGCCAGTACTGCATGCCGGCGGTGAACAGGCGGCCGGTGACGCGTGAGGAAAACTGCTGCGAGCGGGCATGCAGGGTGGCATGGCCGCAGGCCTGTGGCACGGTCTGCAGGATGCCGGCGCGCGGATGCGCTTCCATCAGGCGCAGCAGCGTGGAAAGACAGTCGCCGCTCATCACGCTGTCGGCATCCAGCACCACCATGTAACGGTAGTTACGGCCCCAGCGGCGGCAGAAGTCCGCCACATTGCCGGCCTTGCGCTTGCGGCGCAGCTGGCGCCAGCGATAGAAGATCCGGTCCGTGCCGAGCTTGCGGCGCAACTCGGCCCAGGCGGCCAGTTCGGCGGCGCGCAGTTCGGGGTCGCTGCTGTCGGAAAGAATGTAGACATCGAAATGGCTGGCATCCGGACGCGCGGCCAGCGACTCGCAGGTGGCACGCAGGCCGGCAAATACCGTGGCCACGTCTTCATTGCAGATGGGCATGATGACGGCGGTGCGGGCGCCGGCATCCAGCGTACCGGCCAGCGCGGACTCGGTGGACAGCGTGTGCCTGTCGCCACGCAGCAGCGCGACAAAGCCCATCACGGCGGTGATGCAGCCGGCGGCCACCCAGGCAAAGAGCAGGGCAAACAGTAAGGTCTGCACATGCTGCAGCAAGGGATGCTCGTAGGCCGGCTGCGCGCGCGACAACACCAGTGTCGCGCCCAGCGCCACCAGGCTGATCAGGGCCAGCAGCACGCGGCGGCGAAGCTGCGCGGCGCGGGCCCAGGGCGTGGCCGGGGTATCGGTTTCGGCCGGGCGTGCCGGCTGCAGCAGGCTTTTCACGAAGCCCTGCCAGGGTTGCGCCACCATGGCACCGCGTTGCAGCGGCGGCATGCTGGGACCAAAGCGCAGGCCGTTCATTTGGCCGGGATGATGTTGGTCCATGTCTCACTCACTGTGTCTTTGCCGTGTTGCAGGAAGGCGCGCAGCTCCACCGGCTCTGCGCTGTTGCGTTGTTTCACGCGGACCGTCAGCCGCCAGCCCCGGGTAACCGGGTTGCGGTAGGCGTTCTGCTCGAGGATTTCGCCGTTGCTGTTGCTGCTGGCCACGGCCTGCACGTCGGCGCTGGCCGGCAGGCTGGCGAGCGCGGGACCGTTGAAGTCCACGATGTACTGGTATTCGTTGGCATCGAGCTGGCGGTAGCTGCCGCCGGTGCGTGTCTGCGTCACCCAGGAAGACGGTGGCTGCTGTTGCGCCTCGCCCTGCCACTGCATGCGGTAGGCAATCTGCAGCGGCTCGCCCTGTGGGGGCAGCACGGCCGGCACCCAGTAGGCCACCACGTTGTCATTGGTCTCGTCCGGGGTGTGCAACTGCAGCAGTTCAACGCGGCCCGGACCCCAGTCGCCGCGCGGTGTGATCCAGACGCCGGGGCGTTGGTCATAACGCGCCTCCACGTCCTCGTAGCTGCGGAAATCGCGGTCGCGCTGCATGAGGCCGAAGCCGCGCAGCGATTTCATGGCAAAGGAAGTGGTCAGCGGCTTTTCCGGATTGATGAGCGGGCGCCATAGCCACTCGCCCTCGCCCGTGGCCACCATGAGGCCGTCGGAGTCATGGACCTCGGGGCGGAAGTCGCCCGGATGCGGCTGGTTTTCGCCAAAGAAATACATGCTGGTGAGCGGGGCCAGGCCCAGTGTGGCCACGCCAGCGCGACGCCAGATGCGGGCCTGCACGTCCACGGCGGTATCGCGGCCGGGATAAATCTCGAAGCGGTAGGCGCCGGTGGTGCGGGGCGAATCCATGAGCGCATGGATGACCAGCGATTTCGCGTCCGCTGCCGGGCGCTCTATCCAGAATTCGGTGAAGCGCGGGAATTCCTCGCCCTTGCCGCCCACGGTATCCACCGCCAGGCCGCGGGCCGACAGACCGTAATGCTGGCCGGCGCCGATGGCGCGGAAATAGCTGGCACCCAGGAAGACCACCAGCTCGTCCTTGTAGGCCGGCGTGTTCAGGGCGTAATGCACGCGGAAGCCGGCATGGCCGAGATCGCCCCAGCTGGCGGTATCCAGCTTGTTCTTGCCGTAGTCGTAGTCCTGCGGCCGGAAGGCGATGTGCTGCACCCGCCCCCGGCTGTCCACTTCATTGATCCGCACGGCCTCGGTC
>JASLCO010000377.1 GCA_030146505.1 Moraxellaceae bacterium | reverse complement strand
GTCTGGATGACACTGGTGGTCGTGCTGGGCTGTGCCTGGGCGTCGCCGGCCGCGGTGCGGCGCGGCTGGTTGCCGGGCCGCTTCCTGCGTGCGCTTTTGCTGCTGGCGGGCATGGCGGGTGTGTATTTTTCGCATCACACGCTGGTGGGCGCGGAAGGCGGTGTGTCTTTCCTGATTCTCTGTGCCGTACTCAAGGTGCTGGAATCGAAAGACGCACGTGATCTTTTTGTTTCCGTGGTGCTGGATTTTTTCATCCTCGCCACGGTCTTCCTGTTTTCGCAATCGCTGCTGACCGCGCTGTATGTGGGCCTGGCCAATATCGTCATCGTGGCGGCGCTGCTGGCCCTGCAACAGCGCGAAGGTGTGACGCTGCGCCGCACCCTGCGTCGCGCGGCGGTGATTAACTTGCAGGCCGTGCCACTGATGCTGGTGCTGTTTGTGTTCATGCCGCGTCTGCCGCCGGTATGGTCGCTCAATCTCAATCAGGGCTCGGGCCGCACCGGCATGTCCGACTCCATGAGTCCGGGCGACATTGCTTCCCTGAGCGAATCTTCCGAGCTGGCGTTCCGCGTGGAGTTCCAGGGGCCGCGCCCGCCCGCCAGCGAGCTTTACTGGCGCGGCCTCGTGCTCACGCGTTTTGATGGCCAGCGCTGGACGGAAGATGCGCGCATGGACGGCCTGCAGGCCCGTTTCGGTTCTGCCGGCGAATGGCCAGCCTGGATTTTCCTGCGCCAGGACGGCAAGCCGCCTTACCGCTACCGCATCAGCCTGGAGCCCACCGATCAGCATTGGCTGTTTTCCCTGGCCATTCCCCATGTCGCCAGCCATGAGGTGCTGTTTACCCGTGATGCGAATCTGCGTGCGAGCACGCCGGTTTTCAGTCGCCTGGGTTACGAGGTCCAGTCCTGGACCGATGCGCGCAGCGATGTGTACGAACTCCTGCCCTGGATGCGCGAGCAGGCCCTGCAACTGCCAGCTGCCGGCAATCCGCGCGCGCGTGAAATGGCACAGCGCTGGTTCAACAGCTCGCCCGGCGCAGGCCGTTACATACGGCGCGTGCTGGACTGGCTGCATGAGGAGCCGTTCTTCTACACCCTGCAGCCGCCTGCGCTTGGCGCTGACCGCATTGACGATTTCCTCTTCCGTACCCGTCGCGGATTTTGCGAGCACTATGCCTCCAGCTTTGTCTTCCTCATGCGCGCCGCCGGCATCCCGGCGCGCGTGGTGGTGGGTTACCAGGGCGGTGAGCAAAGCCCGCTGGGCGATTACTGGCTGGTGCGGCAACTGGATGCCCACGCCTGGGCCGAAGTCTGGCTGGCCGGCGAGGGCTGGGTGCGCATAGATCCGACGGCCGCCGTGGCGCCGGACCGTATCGAGCACGGCGCCGCGCGCATGGCGAGCAGTCGCGAGTACTGGGGCAGCAGCGGCCTCGGCGCCGTGCGTTACGGCAATTACCAGTTGTTCCGCCAGTTGCGCAGTTTTGCGGACTATGTGAATTACCGCTGGACCCGCGACGTGCTGGGTTATGACAGCGACAGCCAGGACGGCCTCATGCAGCGCCTGCTGGGTGATACCAGCCTGCTGCGGCGCCTGGGTGTCATGCTGGGCATCATGACGCTGCTCACCGGCTTCATCCTGTTCTTTGCCCTGCATGGCGAGCGTCGTGAACAGCATCCACTGGATCGCCTGTATCGCCGCTATTGCCAGCGTCTGGCCAGGGACGGCGTGCGGCGCGAAGCGGGAGAGGGGCCGCAGGCCTTCGCCCGTCGTGTCGCCCGTGAGTTGCCGCGCCACGCCGCCGAAGCCGAGGAGTTTGCGAAGCTCTATACGGCCCTGCGCTACCGGCCACCCGGTAGCCATGACAAGCTGCTGGAGCAGCGTTTGCGCCGCCTGGCCCGTGGCCGTATTCCCGGCCTCTCCTGAGCGCCCGTTTCCTGTTCATTCCGGCTTGGTCTTTGTCGGGTTTTCATGTTGAAAGCAGGGGGGCGATTCAGTAAGATGCGCGCCTCGCTTGCACCGGCAGACGCTGTGCAAACCGACCCCAGGCGCGTAGCTCAGCTGGTTAGAGCACCACCTTGACATGGTGGGGGTCGATGGTTCGAGTCCATTCGCGCCTACCAAATATCAAAACCCGCATTTCTTACGAAATGCGGGTTTTGTGTTTTTTGGGGCAGCGTATCAAGAGCGTCTTTCCTGATAACGCTCGCGCAGGCGCTCATAGAGCTGGGCTGGTCCCAGCAGGGTCTGCTTCAGGCCATCCTGTACACGCTGGGAGTCCAGTGCCTGCTTGCTCAGACTTTGGTGGGCATCCAGCGCATCCATGATGGCGTCCAGAATGCTTCGCACGAGGTCGGGAGAATTGGCGAACTGTTCTTTGCTGTTGTGGCCGGCTTGTGTCACCAGTACTTCGGATTCCAGCAGCTTGCCCATGAGCACATTGTTCACGTACACGAGCTTGTCGTTGTCGGTGACATCGCCCTCGAAAAGCTCGTTTACCTTGGCAATGATTTCCGAAAGATAGATCTTTTCCTTTTCTTGCACCTGGCCGCTGCCGGCTTCGGTGAGAGGGGCAAGTTTTGGGTATGCACCTGTGCCTAGTGGTAAGTCTTGTGCCCCCAGGTTTTTCAGGCGGTGATGTGTAAGCACTACCTTGGAGAGGTCCACTTTGTCGTGTTCGCGACCAAACTCCAGTAATGGCAGCAGGCGCTTGAAAAAGATGAAGCGCTTTTCGATGGCAGTATTACCGTAATCAAAAATCTGCGAGAGGAAGGCGTATACACGCAGAAAGCCGCCCAGATCGCGTTTGAAAAGTTGCAGCGCTTCCATGGCTTCCTTGGCGGCTTGTGCATCTTTTTCGCTGTGGGTAGCCAAGGCTGCCTCCAGCCTGGCCTTGGCCGCTTTGAACTGCTTCAGCAGGCGATCAGCCACAGGTTCAATGGCGGCGGAAAGCTGGCTTTGGGTGGCTTTTGGATTCAGCTCTACATTCACCACACGATCCACTTCGTAATCATCGTAATGGCCGCTGGCATCAAGTTTGGCGCGCAGGTCGTACACCAGATTGGGGTCAGTGGCATCTTCCAGCGCAGCGGTTTCGTAATAGGTCTTGAAGGCATCCAGTATGTCTTCCGGCTCATTCACGAAATCCAGGATGTAGGTGGTGTCCTTGCCAGGATAGGCGCGGTTCAGGCGCGAGAGCGTTTGCACCGCCTGAATGCCGCCCAAGCGCTTGTCCACATACATACCGCAGAGCAGGGGCTGGTCGAAGCCGGTCTGGAATTTATTGGCCACCAGCAAAATCTGGTATTCGTCGGTGGCAAAGGCTTCGCGCATATCGCGGCCCTTCAGATTGGGATTGAGCAGCTTGCTGGTTTCCGTAAAAGGTTCGCTGCCAGAAGCGGTGTCATTAACTTCACCGGAGAAAGCGACCAGTGAACGCAAGGTGTAGTTATTGTCCTTGATGTACTGGTTGATGGCCAGTTGCCAGCGCACGGCTTCCTGACGGCTGCCTACCACAATCATGGCCTTGGCTCGCCCATCGAGCAGGGAAGAGACATTTTCGCGAAAGTGCTCCACCACCACTGCCACTTTCTGCGCGATGTTGTAAGGGTGCAGACGCACCCAGCGCATCACGCCTTTCATGGCCTCGCTACGCTCGACTTCCTGCTCAGTCCATTCCTTGCCGTTATTGGCCAATTTGAAGGCCAGCTTGTAGGAAGTGTAATTTTTGAGAACATCCAGAATGAAGCCTTCCTCAATGGCCTGACGCATGGAATACACATGGAAAGGGGCGGGCAGATTGCTTTCGCTGATGGGTAAATCCGGTTGCGGCCGGCGGCCAAACAACTCTAGCGTTTTGGCTTTGGGCGTGGCTGTGAAAGCCACATAAGTGATGCCAGCTTCGCTGGCCTTGGCTGCCATTTGCAGGGCCAGCAAGTCTTCGGTGCTGATCTCTCCTCCGTCATTCAGGTCTTTCAGCTCTTCTGCAGACAGCAATTGTTTGAGCTTGCTGGCGGCTTCCCCGGTTTGTGAGCTGTGGGCTTCATCAGCGATGACGGCAAAGCGCTTGTTCTGGGTAGCAGCCAGCTCCTGCACGGCCTTCAAGGCAAAGGGGAAGGTCTGTATGGTGCAGACCAGAATCTTTTTGCCGTCCTTGAGCGCATCGGCCAGCTCCTGGCTTTTACTGCCGCCTTCGCCCTTGATGGTGGCCACCACGCCCTTGGTACGCTGAAAATCAAATATCGCTTCTTGCAGCTGCGCATCCAGCACCGTGCGATCACTGACCACCAGCACAGAATCAAATACTTTCTGATGCTCGGCATTATGCAGCTCGCTCAGGAAATGCGCCGTCCAGGCAATGGAGTTGGTTTTGCCAGAGCCGGCGGAGTGCTGGATCAGGTATTTCTGGCCGGGGCCTTCATTCAAAACAGCGGCCACCAGTTTGCGAGTGGCATCCAGTTGGTGATAGCGCGGGAAGAGAACGGCAGTAATCTGCTTTTTGTCATTGCGTTTGGCTACCAGATAGCGGCCCAGGATATCCAGCCAGCTGTCGCGTGCCCATACCCGCTCCCAGAGATAGGCAGTGCGATGCCCATGTGGGCTCACCGGATTACCGGCGGCGCCGTTATCGCCCAGATTGAAGGGTAGGAAGGTAGTGGCCGCGCCTTGCAGGCGCGTGCTCATCATCACTTCGCTATTGCTGACGGCAAAGTGCACGAGAGCGCCACGCGGAAAATCCAGCAGGGGCTCAGTGAAGTTCTGGCCTTTGGGTTTGGGCTCGCGATCAAAGCGGTACTGGTCTACGGCATCCTGCACGCTTTGCGTGAAATTGCTTTTGAGCTCGGCTGTGGCAATGGGCAGGCCATTGAGAAAAATCACGAGATCAATGGAGTTTTCATTGGCGGTGGAATAACGCAACTGTCGCACCACCCGCAGGCGGTTGGCGGCATAACGCTTTTGCAATTCCGGGTTCATGCCCAGTGCCGGCTTGAATTGCGCCAGTGCCAAGGGTTGTTTGAGTCCGATCAATTCAATGCCGTGGCGCAGCACATCCAGCGTGCCGCGATCATCCAGCTGTTTGCGCAGGCGCTCCAGCAACACCGTGCCAGCAGAGCTGCCGTGATTTTTGACCAAGGCCTCCCAGCCTTCCGGAGCAACACCTTGTATCCAGGCCAGCAAGTCGGCCGGGAAGAGTGCCAGTTTGCGGTCATAGCCTGCCGCATCGCCTTCTGCGTACAGCCAGTCGTGCGCAGCCAGATGGGCGCAAATATCGTTTTCGAATTCGATTTCCTTATGCAGGCTCATGCAGGCAGTTCCTTAATTTTTTGTGCGTGCGCTCAGTGCTCTGAGGCGTTTCAGTATCAGGTCAGCCCGTTCCGGTTCGGCAATCAGGCCCGGCAAGGCATTCAAAAAGTCGGTTTGCTTCAGTAGTTTTGAAAAAGCAGAGGCGACGCTTGCTTGCAGGGCAGGCAGCGCTGCCGCCATTTCTGCGACAAGCTCTTCGCGCCCGTCCACAATATTCAGCACGTCTTCCAGGTCGTGGCTGCTGAGAAAATCACCAGAACCACGGCTGGCAAAGGCTTCCAGCTTGGTGGCAACAAAGGCCACCGCGCTCACCAGCCTTATGGTGATGTCACCGTTCAGCGCAACCGGTGCTGCGCTGGTCACGGCATAGGGATACCAGCGGTTAGTGAAGCCCAGCACGTCACCAGCTACCGGCATCAAGTCAAAGAGCAAGCCGGAGTCTTCATGTACCCAGCGGCAGATCACATCACTTTCTGTTGCCCGCCGGAAGCCGCGTGCTGCCAGTGCTGCTTCAAAGCGGTAATAGGCGACCATTTCAGCGGCGATGACGGCATCCACATCACGGGTGGCGCGCACGCTGTCGGCCAAGGGGTCAGTGACCAGCAGACCGGCCACGGCACCGCCAAGAAATACCAATTGCTCGCACAATTCTCCCAGCGCTTCAGCAATCACTTGCAGGTGCGGCAGATTGGGATCATTCGTCCGCATGGGTGGTTTCCAGTGCGGTGCTTAATAGTTCGGCAGCTAACTGGCGCTCGCGTGCGCGCCCGGCACGCAAGGCATCCACCAGTGCCAGCAATTGATGCAGGGCCGGATCAGCCAAAGCGGCTTGTGGTGCAGTGCGGTAAAGCGGAGAAAAGGTGGGGCCTTTGTGCTTGCCTTCAGGGTAGGCCCATACCGGCGCCTCACCAGCTACGGCATTGATCTTGCTGGCCAAAGGTTCAGCGCCAAATGAGGTAGGCAGGCCGCGCTTCACGGGCCCCTGGCTTGCCGGCCAGACATAACGCAGGCCATGCAGCATGAACTCCAGCAGGGCGGGGCGCACAGGCGACCACTCCCCGCGGGCCGGCGCCACCGCCAGCCCGCAGGCCACGGCACGCTTCACACTGGCATGGGTTTCCGAGGCGCTCATAGCCAGGGCCTCGCCCAGCGCGGCATAAGTCCAGCGTTGGCCGGGATGGGCCACCACCTTGAGCAGAACCAGTAAATCCTGGGGTTTGAGTTCCATGGCAAGCCCGTATTCGCTATTCGCGAATAGCGAATATGCCTTTGCTGACAGGGCTTGGCAAGCTGCAGACGCGTTCCTTCAAGGCGGACTACTCCACGAAGGCGGCTTTGATCTCATTGATGAAGGCTGACGGCTTGGCAATAACCGCCCCTAAACTTTCTTCAATGAGAAAAGCCTGCATATTGGCTTTAACGTCAGTCCAGCAGCCTTTCTGTTTGGCCCACTCGGCTTGCATGTAGTTGTCGATCAATCGTGTTTGCGTCGCAATGACAGGCTTGTAGATGTAGGCACTAAGCACTGACTTGCCCGAGATAAGGCTGACTGGGTTGGGGTAACCCTTGGGCTTGGCATTGGTGAAGCCGGTATCTGTCACCAGCTTCAGGGTCAGAATGCGATCGCCAAGCTCCATGGAGTCGCCGCCCGATTTTTTGTAAACCGCATTAAAGGCATAGAGCGGCAGAAAATCCCAAGCCCAGCGATTGGCGGGTGGGCTGCTTCCCCGGGATGGCATGGTGGTTTCGGTCGGCCGCCAGTAGTCAAAATCCAGCTCTGCATCAACGCCTTTGGCAATAGTGTCCAGCATAGGCAGCATGCGTTGATAAAAGCCTGCCAGCAAACGGCTGGCAGATTGGACCTGCGCCACAAGCTGTTCCGATTCTTCAAGGCTGATTGTGGTCTGGTTTGACATTCCATTTGCTCGGGTTTGTAGATGGGTAGTTTTGCGAGAGAAAAGGTTTCAGCTCTGGCCAGGAAAAAGAGCTGGGCTTTTCAGAAACATCTGATGTGATCCATTTGGAAAGAAGGCAAATGGCCTGATGAGGCTTGCCGTTTTTCATATTGATAAGGTCAGAAAATGGCCTTTCCTTTTCCTGTATGCCGAACAGCCGCAGGGCTTCTAGTTGGTCTGCCAGCACAGCCTTGTCGGGATTGCTGAGAAATTTTTCATGTGACTGCAAGTGAACAAGGGCCTGCAAAAGATCAACCCAGTCCACAGTGGATATCGACAAATCAATGGCGGGATATTCATCTCTGACCGTTTTGATGTCCTCCCGAATCCGGTC
>JASLCO010000368.1 GCA_030146505.1 Moraxellaceae bacterium | reverse complement strand
GGCTTTGGCCGCTAAGGCTCTTGCAAGAATCTTCGCGCCCAAAGCCGCTCCTACGAAAACAAGACATCAGTCATGAATACGGAAAATATCCGCGCCTGGGTACGCCTGCCTTCCGGCAAGCGGCTCGACCTTTTGAATCCCACGCCTTTTGACTGGGATGATGAAGACCTGGCTGTCGGCCTCTCGCGCACGTATCGCTGGGGCGGCCACTCGGCCTGGCCGCTGCCGCTGTCTGTCGCCCAGCATTCGCTGACCGTGCTGGCGCTGCGCCGCAACGAGGAGCCCACCGGGCTTGCGCCCCTGGCGGAGCTGCGCGAACTCCTGCATGACGCTGATGAAGGCCTGCTCGGTTTCGATGCCCTCTCCGTCATCAAGCCTTTCCTCGGCGAAGGTTTCCATGCGCTTGCCAGCCGCCTGCAGGACGTGGTGTTCCTGCGTTACGGCATCCAGTACTGGACGCCGCCGGAAAAAGAGCAGCACAAGCGCGCCGACCGCATTGCCGCGGCGAGTGAGGCCCTGCATGTGGCCGGCTGGAGCGCGGATGAAGTGAAGCTGGTACTGAAAATTCCTTTCCGTCCCCTGCAAACGGATCCGCTCACCGCCATTTACGGCGGCACGCCCTGGGAGCCCTGGGCGCCGGATGTCGCGGCCTCGCGGTTTCTGGCAGAGTTGAACCGCATCAAGAAAAAGCTGGATTGAACCGAGCCTTTCCCACACAAAAGCAATGCACAAGCGAGCAGCAGCATGAGCCTGGCCAAACGCATCATCCCCTGCCTCGACGTTGACAAAGGTCGCGTCGTGAAAGGCGTGAAATTCGAAGATATCCGCGATGCCGGCGACCCGGTGGAAATTGCCCGGCGCTACGATGCGGCCGGTGCTGATGAAATCACCTTCCTCGACATCACCGCGAGCCACGAGGGCCGCGCCACCACCGTGAAAACCGTGGAGCGCATGGCCTCGGAAGTGTTCGTACCCCTCACCGTGGGTGGCGGCATACGCGAGATTGCCGATATCCGTACCATGCTCAATGCCGGCGCCGATAAAGTGAGTATCAATTCCGCCGCCATCAGCCATCCCGATTTCGTGAAGGCCGCTGCCGACAAATTCGGCGCGCAGTGCATCGTGATCGCCATAGATGCCAAGAAAGTGTCTGAAGGACGCTGGGAAATCTTCACGCACGGCGGTCGCCGTGCCACCGGCATCAATGCCGTGGAATGGGCCGTGCGCATGACCACCGATGGTGCAGGCGAGGTATTGCTCACCAGCATGGATGCCGACGGTACCAAGGCCGGCTACGACTTGGGTCTCGTGCGTGCCATTTCCGACGCCGTGACCGTGCCTGTCATTGCTTCCGGCGGCGTTGGCAACCTGCAACACCTGGCCGACGGCATCCTGCAAGGCCATGCCGACGCGGTGCTGGCCGCCAGCATTTTCCATTTCGGTGAATATTCCATTCCGGAGGCCAAGCAGTACCTGGCTGAACGCGGCATAGAAATGCGGCGCTGAATCCTGCCCATAAAAAAACGCCGGCCAATGCCGGCGTTTTTGTTTTTCATCGTGCTCAAGAGCCGATCAATTCCCTGAAAAGAAAACCGGCCCTCAGCCCTTCAGCTCCCTGAACAACTGTTGCGCAAGAAACGCCCACTGGGCTTCCCACATGGCTGTTGGCTTGTGGCGGAAGCCGGAGCGCACGAACTGGCTGACATGGCCTTCCACCAGCACCAGCATGAGATTGGCCGCAGCGGCGCTGGTCATCACCGTGCCCAGCGACTGCTTGAGCTCGGCTTCGCGCAAGACCTGCTTGAGCTGGGTTTCCAGGCGCTCGAAAAATTGTGCGATGCGCGCCTGCAGGCGCTCGTGTTCGCCGATCAGGGCATCGCCATTGAGGATGCGCGTGATGCCGGGATTGCGTTCGGTAAACACCAGCACCAGCGTGAGTATCTGCTCGCAGCGCGCCCGCGCATCGCTTTCTTCCTGCAGGATGAGGCTGATGCGCGAGAACACCACTTCCTCGATGAACTCGATCAGGCCCTCGAACATGCGGGCCTTGCTGGGAAAGTGGCGATACAGCGCAGCCTCGGTCACACCGACTTCCTTGGCCAGTGCCGCCGTGGTGATGCGCGCGCCGGGCTGGCTTTCCAGCATGGCGGCCAGCGCCTGCAGGATATGTTCTCGCCGCGATATTTTGGGTTCGGCTGCACTCATGATCGCCTCCGTGGCGCTCTGGCATCAGGCAATCACGCCTGCCGCTTCTTCTTGTCTTTGCGATTGGTGATGAGCGTGCCCATGCCTTCGTCGGTGAAGACTTCCAGCAAGGTGGCATGCGGCACACGGCCATCGATGATGTGGGCGCTGACCACGCCGCCTTTCACGGCATCGAGCGCGCAGGCGATCTTGGGCAGCATGCCGCCGTAAATCGTGCCGTCGGCAATCAGGTCGTCGATGTCCTGCGTGGAAAGCCCGGTCAGCACCTTCTTGTCCTTGTCCATCACGCCGGGAATGTTGGTGAGCAGGATGAGCTTTTCGGCCTTGAGCGCCTCGGCCACCTTGCCTGCCACGAGGTCGGCGTTGATGTTGTAGGATTCGCCGGCATCGCCTACGCCCACCGGCGCGATCACGGGAATGAAATCGGAGGCAATGACCATTTCCACCACATCGGTCTTGATGCCGGCCACTTCGCCGACATGGCCGATGTCCACCTCTTCCGTCCTGCCGCTTTCATCCGTCTTGCTGAGCAGCATTTTCCGCGCACGG
>JASLCO010000300.1 GCA_030146505.1 Moraxellaceae bacterium | reverse complement strand
TCAGCTCGAGCTGATTTTCAGGCGTCATCATGAGTCACAACAGTCGTAATATAGGCGCGGATTCTAGCAACTTGGCCGCGATCTTCACTGCCGCCGCCACAGCGGCTTGCGCTACCCTAGCAAGGTGACCGGGAGGACGGGATGAGCGAGCTTTATATCGGATTGATGTCGGGCACCAGCATGGATGCCGTGGATGCCGTGCTGGTGGATTTTGCCCAGGGCATGCGCCTCGTTGGCACTCATTCCATCACCCTGCCGGATCAACTGAAAGCACAGCTGGCAGAACTGGCCCAGCCAGGGCCGGATGAAATCGAAAGACTGGGCCGTACCGATGTGGAGCTGGGCCGGCTTTTTGCCCAAGCGGTACACGGAGTGCTGGAAAGCAGCGAGCACCATGCCACCGAAATCCGCGCCATAGGCAGCCATGGCCAGACCATACGCCACCGGCCGCAAGGCCCCTGCCCCTTCACCCTGCAGATCACCGACCCCAATACGATTGCCGAAGCGACAGGGATTACCGTTGTTGCCGACTTCCGCCGCCGCGACATGGCCGCCGGCGGTCAAGGCGCACCGCTGGTGCCCGCCTTTCATGCCAGCGTTTTCGGCCATGAAAACCATCATCGCGTTGTGCTCAACCTGGGCGGTATCGCCAATATCACCGTGCTGCCAGGCGGACAGCCGGAAAAGGCCTACGGCTTTGATACCGGGCCAGCCAATACCCTGATGGATGCCTGGAGCCAGCTGAAACGAGGCATTGCCTACGATGCTGGCGGCGAATGGGCCGCCAGTGGCGATCTACATGGAGAGTTGCTACAGAAGCTGCTGGCACACGGCTATTTCCAGCGAACCGCCCCGAAAAGCACGGGCCGCGAAGACTTCCATCTCTTCTGGCTGCAGGAACAGCTGACCAGCCTGGGCACAAAGATTCCTGATGAAGATGTACAGGCCACCCTGCTGGATCTGACTGCGGTTTCCGTTTCCGATGCCATCCGCAACACCGGTCTGACCAAGGGCGAATTGCTGCTCTGTGGTGGCGGCACCTTCAACACCGCACTCTGGCATCGCCTGCAAGACCTGCTGCCAGACTGGACCTTGCACAGCACGGCCGACTTCGGCCTGGCGCCGGGCTGGGTGGAGGCTGCTGCCTTTGCCTGGCTGGCGCGACAAACGATGCTGGGCTTGCCGGGCAATCTGCCGGCCGTGACTGGCGCTGCCGGTCCGCGCATCCTGGGCGCCATTTATCCCGCCTGACTCAAGCCGCTTCCGTACAAACAAAAACGCCGGCATCAAGCCGGCGTTTTTGCACTGGGAGAATTGAACTCAGACCGAAAAAGACGAGCCACAACCGCAAGTACTGGTGGCATTGGGATTGTTGATCTTGAACTGCGAACCCTGCAGGCCTTCGCTGTAATCAACCTCCGAGCCCACGAGGTACTGGATGCTCATGGAATCCACCAGCATGGTCACATCGCCGTTGGTGAAAGCCGTGTCACCTTCTTTCATTTCTTCATCGAAAGTGAACCCATAGGAAAAGCCGGAACAGCCGCCGCCCGTGATGTAAACGCGAAGTTTGAGCTCGGGATTGCCCTCTCCCTCGCGGAGCTTGCGCACCTTGCTGGCGGCGCTGTCCGTCAGGGTCATGGCCTGGACCATGTCATTCATGGCGATACCTGTGGCAACTGCTGGTGGGATGGGAATTATCCCCAAACCCGAGTAAAACCGTCAACCTTTAACCATGAGACCGGCATTCAACCCTGGGCTGCAGGCTTGGAAGCGGCGTCCACACGTGCCGCCACTGATTCCGGCTTGTGCTCGATACGTGCGGGCTGGGACTTGTCGCTGTGCAGCAGGCTGCCGTTGATCTGGGCACCCAGCATCATTTCCATGCTCTTGTAATAGACATTGCCCTGAACCATGGCCTTGGCGGCAAGCTCGATACGCTCGGCGGCGTGTACATCGCCTCTCACCAGGCCATTGATGACAATGTGGGGCGCGCGGATTTCTCCCACCACCTCACCATGGACATGCACGGCACCGTCATCCGAGAGGATATTGCCCACGACCTTGCCTTCCACATGCAGGCCGCCCGTGAAGCGGATATTGCCTTCTATCTCCGTATTGCAGGCCACATAGCTGTGATCCTTGTAGCTGTTGCCCTTGTAATTGCTGGTGTTCTTTTTCTTGCCGAGCATGGCGGACCTCTCAATACGTACTGCGGAAAACCTGGCTCATCCTGAGCGCAGGCTCCTAAGGCTGCACTTCCCAACGGAAGCTTTTCTGGACCGGCGCTCCCTTGCCGGGCTTGAGCACGATATCCACGCGCTCGGGATGGAAACCTTCAGGCAGCGACCATTCGCCGCTGAGACTCTGGAAATACTGGAAATCAAAACGGTTGTCGCCCACAGGCAGCACGATGTTGCGGCCACTGCCGACAAAGTGCGCCTCCAGCGTTCCCGTGACCTGGGCGGCAGCCGCATTGGGCTGGAGCAGCAGCAGGCGATAGGCCACCTGGCCGGAGGCGCTGCGCCGCAGGTCCAGACGGTCGATGCTGAGTCCCGCCGTGGCCGATGTACGGGGCGAAAGCAGCTTCTTGTACATCGCTGCCTGGTCTTCCAGACCTGCAATCGTTTCCAGCAGATTCTTGTTTTCCTGGCGCAACTGTTCCGTGGCACCGAGCACGATTTCCCGGTCGTGATGCGCCACCGCGGCCTCGTCCCGCATGGCCTGGGACTGGTCGGCATACATGCGCACGGTCTGGCGCAGGCGCTGCACCTCGTCCGGTGTCGCACCCACCATATTGCTGCTGTAGCGCGAGCCGGCATAGAAACCACCCACGCCCGCCGCAACGATGAGGATTACACCACCGATACCCAGCGACAGGTTGCGGAAGGGCCGGTAAGGCACCAGCACCAGCTTCTGCAGCTGTTCGCGTTCACGACGAAACACGCAGGCAACCTCAGGGCAGCAGCGCGATATGCGTGAGGCCGGCGGTTTCCGGCAGGCCGAACATGATGTTCATGTTCTGCACGGCCTGGCCGGCCGCGCCTTTCACGAGATTGTCGATGACAGACAACACCACCACCGTATCGGCACCCTGCGGACGATACACCGCGATGCGGCAGTTGTTCGCGCCCTTCACCGAACGCGTTTCCGGCAGGGAGCCGGCAGGCATCACGTCCACAAAAGGCTCACCAGCAAACGTTTCTTCATAAAGCTTCTGCAGATCACCAGCGTCAGTTTTCAGCGTGGCGTAAAGCGTGGCATGTATGCCGCGTATCATGGGCAGCAGATGCGGCACGAAGGTGAGGCCGATTTTTTCATGGCTGATACGGGCGAGACCCTGGGCAATTTCCGGTTGGTGGCGATGGCCGGAAACGCCATAGGCACGGAAGGATTCCGCTGCCTCGGAAAAAAGTGAATGCACTTCGGCCTTGCGGCCGGCGCCGGAAACCCCGGACTTGGCATCAGCCACCAGCCGAGAGGTATCGACCAGGCCCGCTTTCAGCAGTGGCAGGAAGCCCAGTTGCACGGACGTGGGATAGCAACCCGGATTGGCGATGACGCGCGCCGTCCTGATCGCTTCGCGATTCATTTCCGGCAGGCCGTAAACCGATTCCGCCAGGATGTCGGTGCAGCTGTGCGGCAAGCCATACCATTTTTCAAACACGGCCGGATCAGCCAGACGGAAATCCGCGCCGAGATCGATCACGCGCACGCCACGCTCCAGCAATTCCGGCGTCTGCTTCATGGCCACGCCATGTGGCGTGGCAAAAAAGACCACATCACAGGCGCCCAGCACGGCAAGGGAAGGCTCGCTGAAAGCCAGGTCCACATGGCCACGCAGATTGGGAAACATCTTGGCGACCGGCATGCCGGCCTCGGTACGCGAGGTGATGGCCGCAAGCTCCACATGGGGATGATGCGCGAGCAAACGCAGCAGCTCGACGCCCGTGTAGCCGGTACCACCGACAATGCCTACCTTGAGCACGT
>JASLCO010000287.1 GCA_030146505.1 Moraxellaceae bacterium | reverse complement strand
GATTCACGATTCACGATTCACGATTCACGATTCACGATTCACGATTCACGATTCACGATTCACGGATAAAAAATGGTCAAGGTTCGCGAAGATTACCCCCTCAAGGCCGATGGCTCCGTTGATCTGGATGCCTGGCTGGCCCGTATCGAGGCGCGCGTGGCATTGCACGATGTGGCGGCGCTCAAGCGTGCCTGCGAGTTTGCCGAGACCATAGACCGTGAAAATTCCGCCCAGGAAAACACCTGGTCGGCCCGCTCTTCCAGTTTCCTGACCGGCCTTGCCATGGCCGACATCCTGGCCGACCTCAAACTGGACCAGGAATCGCTGACGGCAGCGGTGCTGTACCGCGGCGTGCGCGAAGGCAAGACCACGCAAGCGCTCATAGAAAAGGAGTTCGGCCCGGATATCGCCCACCTCATCGAGGGCGTGCTGCGCATGGCGGCCATCAGCCAGGTCATCAATCCCGCGCGCAAGATCCAGTTCGGCCAGAACCAGCAGCAGCTGGACAATGTGCGCCGCATGCTGGTGGCCATGATCGACGATGTGCGCGTGGCTCTCATCAAGCTGGCCGAGCGCACCTATGCCATCCGCGAAATCAAGGACGCCAGCCCCGAGCGCCGCCAGCGCGTGGCCCGCGAAATCTTCGATATCTACGCGCCGCTGGCGCATCGCCTCGGCATAGGCCACATCAAATGGGAGCTGGAAGACCTGTCCTTCCGCTACCTGGAGCCCGAGGCCTACAAGAACATTGCCGAGCTGCTGGATGAAAAACGCCTGCAGCGCGATGAATACATACAGAACGTCATCCGGACTGTGAAGGACATGCTGGGCAAGATGGGCATGGAGGCCGATGTCACCGGGCGCGCCAAGCATATCTATTCCATCTGGCGCAAAATGCAGCGCAAGAAGATTTCCTTCAATGAAGTCTACGATGTGCGCGCCGTGCGCATCCTGGTGCCGGAAGTGCGCGACTGTTACGCCGCGCTCGGTGTCGTGCATTCGCTGTGGAAGCATATTCCGCGCGAGTTCGATGACTACATCGCGACCCCCAAGGAAAACGGTTACCGCTCGCTGCACACTGCCGTGATCGGTCCGGCCGGCAAGCCGCTGGAAGTGCAGATCCGTACCTTCTCCATGCATGAGGAAGCCGAGCTCGGCGTGTGCGCGCACTGGGTCTACAAGGAAGGAGCGCAGGCCGCCAAGGGAGCCGGCAAGGACGCGGGCTATGAAGGCAAGATTGCCTGGCTGCGCCAGGTGCTGGAGTGGCATGAGGACATGGGTGATTCGCAGCTCGATGATTTTGCCGAGCAGCTCAATCATGCCATCCATGACGAACGCATATATGTATTCACGCGTGACGGTCATGTCATCGACATGCAGTCCGGTGCCACGCCACTGGATTTTGCCTACCACGTGCACACGGAAATCGGGAATGCCTGCCGTGGCGCCAAGGTGAATGGCCGTATCGTGCCGCTGAATTACCGTTTGCAGACCGGCGAACAGGTGGAAATCATGACCACCAAGGGCGGCGGCCCCAGCCGTGACTGGCTGTCGTCTTCGCTGGGCTATCTCAATACTTCGCGTGCGCAGGCCAAGGTGCGGCACTGGTTCAAACTGCAGGACCGCGACAAGAATATTGCCGAAGGCCGCGGGCTTCTGGAGCGTGAATTCGAGCGGCTGGCACTGCCGCTGCAGCGCAGTGAACTCGACAATATCGCCACCCGCCTCAATGTGCGTACCGGTGAGGATGTACTGGCGGGTCTTGGTGCTGGCGATATCCGTGCGGCCCAGGTCATCAACCTGCTGGGCGTACGGGTGGAAGCGTCGAGCCCGCAGCAGGAATTGCTGCCGCAGGAAGTGATGGCCAGGCCACGCCAGCGCATGGGCAATTCGCCGGTCATCATCGAAGGCGTGGGCAATCTGCTCACGCATTTTGCCGGTTGCTGCAAGCCCATTCCCGGCGAGCCCATCGTGGGCTACGTCACCCACGGCCGCGGCGTTTCCGTGCACAGCCGCGGCTGCCCGGAGTTCTTGCGCCTAGAAGCGGAAGAGCCGGATCGCGTCATCAGCGTGCAGTGGAACCAGTCGGAATCCACGGTCTACCCCGTGGACATCCATGTGCGTGCCTGGGACCGCACCGGCCTCTTGCGCGACATCACCAATGTCCTGGCCAATGAACATGTGAATGTCACCGGCGTGCAGACGCGTTCCGACAAGAGCGACGGCACCGCCACCATGCTGATCACCGTGGAGGTCGGCAGCCTGAATGTCCTGGGCCGCCTGCTGGCCAAGATCGAGCAACAGCCCAATGTCATAGGCGCGCGCCGCGCGGCGCGCTGAGAGCGGCGAAGGGCTTAGCCGGATTTTTGTTTCTTGTCGGTCGTTGCTTCAACTGCTGCCAGGATGCCCGGGCCCGGCATGGGCAGGACCTTTTGGGGCGTCACCGGCTCGCCGCACTCGGAGCAGCTCATGACCGGCGTGAACACCTTGCCGCAATCCTTGTGCTGGTAGAGCAGGGGAGCGCCCCGGCCCCGGTCCATCCATTTGTCCCCCCAGGCGGTTAGCGCCAGCAGCACGGGATAAAGCTCCCGCCCCTTCTCCGTCAGCCGGTACTCATGCCGGGGCGGGTTGTCCTGATAGGCCTCCTTGCGCAGCACCCCTTCCTCCACCAGCCGGCCCAGGCGGTCGGCCAGCACATGCCGGGTGAGGCCCAGGTTGGCCTGGAAGTCGTCGAAGCGGCGCAGGCCGAGGAAGGCATTGCGCACGATGAGCAGCGTCCAGCGTTCGCCGACCACGGACAGCGTGCGGGCCACCGAGCAGGGCAGTTCACCCACATTTTCCCATTTCATGACGGTCTCCGGTGATCTGCGGGCCATTCTATGGCCTCTTCTGACGATTGACGAGTTCTGTTTTGGAACTTACATTCCGGCCGGCAAGTTAACGCTGTTCAGATGGGTTGCCGTGGCCGCCCACAGGGAGATGAGTGATGACACCCGCGCAGTATGTGCAATCCGGTGAAGTTGAGCTGGCGGTCTACACCTGGGGCCGGCAGGGGACGAAAAAGCGCAAGCCCGTCGTGGTGCTGGTGCATGGCTATCCGGATTCCGCCGAAGTCTGGTCGGCCGTTGCCGAGGCACTGACCACACATTACGTGGTGGTGGCCTATGACGTGCGCGGCGCCGGCCGTTCCTCCGCGCCACGCGACACGGCGGCCTATGCCCTGCCGCATCTGGTTGATGATCTGGCGGCCGTGGTGGAGGCGGTCAGTCCCGCAGCCCCCGTGCATCTGGTGGGCCATGACTGGGGCGCCCTGCAGGGCTGGGAAGCCTTGGTGTCCGAGCGCCTGCGTGGCCGTATCGCTTCCTACAGCACGGCGGCACCGTCGCTGGACCATGCCGGCCTCTGGTTCCACCGCCGCCTGCGCCAGCCGACGCCGCGCAACCTGGCCGCCTTTGCCGGGCAGTTGCTGGGTTCCTCCTACATGATGGCCTTCCAGGTGCCACTCCTGCCCGAACTCACCTGGCGGCTGTTCCTGGGCCGCCAGTGGTCGCGTCTTCTCGCCACCCTGGAAGGCATACGCACGGCGGCCAGCCCGACGCAGACCAGCGACGGTACGCAGGGTCTGGGCCTGTATCGCGCCAACCTGCTGTCCCGCCTCCTGAATCCGCAGCCGCAACACACTGACGTGCCGGTGCAGTTGCTGGTGATGCGCCGTGACCGTTTCGTGCCCGCGCATTTGTTCGAGGCCGTGGGCGACTGGGCCAGCCGCCTGTCCCGTACCGAGATCGACGCCGGGCATTGGGCCCCGCTGTCCCATCCCCTGGCGTTTGCCGGGGCCGTTGACCAATTCGTGCAGTCCATCGAGGAGAACTGAGCCATGGCCGCAAACCGCACCGCCTCATCCGCTGACTACGACATCATTCCGCGCGCCGTGCACTTCGACTGGGAAACTGCGCCGCTGCACTGGTTGAAGGACGATCCCTTTGCCAGCCACGCCGTCAACGAATTCAGCTACCTGCTCACCCAGGGCGAGAAATTCTTCTGCCGTGTTTTCCGCGAGGCGCTGCCTTTGGTGCAGGACGACAAGCTGCGCGCCGACGTGCAGGCCTTCATCCGGCAGGAAGCCGTGCACAGCCGCGCCCACCACGAGTCCATCGAGGGTTATCTCAAGCGCATCGGCATCAAGGGCGGCGATTTCGAGCGCCACAACGCCGTGCTTTTCGATGAAATCCTTTCCGCCGAGCCCTTCGGCCGCAAGCTGCCCCGTTTCCTGCAAAAGCAGTGGCTGGTGTTCCGTGTCGGCGTCGTCGCTGCTGTCGAGCATTTCACCGCTGCCCTCGGTGTCTACGTGCTGGAGGCCGACTGGGAAAGCAGCGGGGCCGACCCGGTAGTGGCCGATCTTTTCCGCTGGCACGGCGCCGAGGAAATCGAGCACCGTACGGTGGCCTACGATCTCTACCGGCATCTGGGTGGACGCTGGCCTCTGCGTACCCTGCTCATGGGCATCGTGCTGCCGACCCTGGTGCTGCGCATCGGCGCCGGCACGACGGCACTGATGCGCCAGGACAGCAGTTTCGACAAGCGCGATGCCAGCCTGCTGAGCTCGGGTTTCTGGCGTGCCTGGCAGCGTACGGCCGCGCGCGGCAACATGCCGGACGCCGGCTGGTTTGTGCGCCACGCCCTGCGTTTCCTGCGGCCGGGCTACGAGCCCCTGCACGAAGCGTCGACCGAGCAGGCGCTGGCCTATATCGCGTCCTCGCCCGCCGTCGTGTCACCGGGCGGGAGTGCCTTCGCATGACGGTCGAGGTCATTCGCTGTGCCGTCGTCGTGGGTGCCGGTGGCCGGCAGGGCATCGGTGGCGCCTTGTGTGCGCGCTTCGCGGCGGCGGGCCTGCCGGTCTACGCCGCCGGGCGCAGCATGGATAAGCTGGAGCCTTTGGTGGCCGCCATCCGCGAGGCGGGCGGCGAGGCCACCGCCGTGGCGGTCGATGTCTCCCGCCCGGATGATGTGCAGGCGCTGTTCGAGCGCATTGCCGAAGCTGGGCATGTGCCGGACCTCGTGGTGTTCAACGCCGCCGAGCGCAACCTGCCCACCCGTTTTTCTGCCACGACCCCCGCCTTCGTCGAACAGATGTGGCGGGTGTGTTGCCTGGGCGGCTTTCTCGTGGGCCAGGAAGCCATATACCGCATGCTGCCGCAGAAGCGCGGCACCCTGCTGTTCACCGGCGCCAGCGCCTCGCTGCGTGGCCGGCCCCGGTTCGCGGCCTTTGCCGCCGCCAAGGCCGGCCTGCGCATCCACGCTCAGGCCATGGCGCGCGAGTTCGGGCCCAAGGGCATTCATGTTGCGCATGTGGTGGTGGATGGCCTGGTCGATGGCGACCGTGCCAGTGGCTTCGGTTACGGCCTCGGCAAGGCCCTGCTGTTTTCCAAGGGTGATGACGGCTCGCTGCATCCCGATGCCATTGCCGAGGCGTACTGGCAGTTGCATTGCCAGCATCGTTCCGCCTGGACCCATGAACTGGATTTGCGTCCCTACAAAGAGGTTTTCTGAGGAAAAAAATGACCGACTCCATCGTGCTGCATCAATGGGAGATTTCCCCCTTCTGCCAGAAGGTGGCCCGCGCGCTCCGCTACAAAGGGCTGGCGTTTACCGCGATTGATTACAACGGCGCGCTGGGCGCCAAGGTGGGACGGCTGAGCAAGGTGGGCAAGGTGCCGGTGCTGGATATTGACGGCCAGCGCCTCCAGGACAGCACCCGCATTGTCCGTTATCTCGACCAGCGCCAGCCCGAGCCGGCCCTGTTCCCCGCCGACCCGGGCTTTCGTGCCCAGGTCGAACTCTGGGAAGACTGGTCCGATGAGGTGCTTTACTGGTTCGAGGTGTTTTTCCGGGTGAAAGACCCGGATGCCTTTGCGCAGGCCGCGGACCTGGCCTGCGCGGGCCGCCCGGCCCTGGAGCGCCTGCCCGTGAAGCTGACACTCAAGGCCGCCCTGAACCTGCAACTGCTCAGCCAGGGCCTGGGCCGCATGGCCCCGGAGGATGTGGAGACCGAATTCCTGCGCCACCTGGACCGGATCGACACCGTGCTGGCGGCATCGGGCTGGCTCGTGGGCGAGGGCATCAGCATTGCCGACATCGCCGTGGGCAGCCAGTTGCTGGAGGTGCGGCGCACCAGTGCGCGCCTGCGTCCGGAACTGGCCCGGCGAGCCCGGCTGGCCGTGTGGCTGGAAAAGGTCGGAGCGATATGACGGCAGCGTACTCACGCAGGCTCTGACCCTGCAGGAGTGAACGCGCCCCGAAAGCACGGCATTTTTCTTGTCATGTCCGAATGCCGGGAAATTCCGGCACTCGGACATGACTGCTACCATGCGGCCTCGCCATACCCGATTACAGGTTGCTCATGTCCGTCGCTCTTTCGCAATTGCTCAGCATCATGGCCCGTCTGCGCGATCCCGAACGTGGCTGTCCCTGGGATCTGGAGCAGGATTTTTCCACCATTGCGCCTTATACGCTGGAGGAGGCGCACGAGGTGGCCGATGCCATCGCCCGGAATGATTTGCGCAATCTGGAAGAAGAACTGGGTGATCTGTTGCTGCAGGTGGTTTTCCATGCGCAGATGGCCAGCGAACAGCAGGCTTTTGATTTCGAGGATGTGGCGCGCGGCATTGCGGAAAAAATGCTGCGGCGCCATCCGCACGTGTTTCCCGGTGGCCGCCTGGATGGCCAGCCCGATGGTGGGCACAGCAATATGGCCAGTCAGCAGGTAGTGGCCAGCTGGGATGCGATCAAGCAGGCTGAAAAAGCTGCACGCGATGAGCAAAGCCTGCGTGTGCTGGACGGCATTGCCGCCGGCCTGCCGGCATTGATGCGGGCCGAGAAATTGCAGAAAAAGGCCAGCAAGGTTGGTTTTGACTGGAATGATCCACGTGCGGTGATTGCCAAGATCCGTGAAGAGCTGGACGAGGTGGAGGCGGAGCTGGACGTGGCCGGTGACAATCGTGCTGCCCAGGAAGAAGAATTGGGTGACCTGCTTTTTTGCGTGGTCAACCTAGCCCGTCATCTCCGGCTGGACAGTGAAATGGCCTTGAAGCATGCCAACATCAAGTTCGAGCGCCGCTTTGCCCATATCGAAGATCGCCTGGCAGCGCAGGGTTTGCCCTTTGCCGACGCCACCCTGGCGCAGATGGAAGCCCTCTGGCTTGAGGCCAAGCAAGCAGAGAAAGCGTCCTGAGGTTCTGTGCCGGCTTTGCGGGCGCGGCTTCAGCCGCGATGCTCTTCCTCCTGCACCCATCTCGGCTGAAGTTCCTCCTGCATGAATGATGTTTCCCGGCCATTGCCACCCGTCGCCCGGCTCCTGACAATGCCGGCATGAACACCAGCCTGCCGCCGCTACAGCCTGCCCTGGTCGATGCCTTCCGGCGTCGCATCAGCTATTTGCGCTTGTCGGTCACGGACCGTTGCGATCTGCGTTGCGTGTATTGCATGGCGGAAGAGATGACTTTCCTGCCGCGCCGGCAGGTGCTGACGCTTGAGGAGCTGGTGCGCATTGCCCGCGTTTTCGTGAGTCTGGGCGTGGAAAAAATCCGCCTCACCGGCGGCGAGCCGCTGGTACGCCAGAACCTGCCCTGGCTGGCGCGCGAAATCGCCGGCCTGCCGGGTCTGCGCGAGCTTGCTCTCACCACCAATGGCATGCGCCTTTCTGCCGTGGCAGCCGATCTCAAGTCTGCCGGCGTGCAGCGCCTCAATATCAGTCTCGACAGCCTGCGCGCAGAACGTTTCCGTGACATTACGCGTGTGGGCGATCTGTCGGCCGTGCTGGATGGCCTCAGGGCTGCTCAAGCCGCCGGTTTCCGGCGCACCAAGATCAACAGCGTCATCCTGCGCGGCCGCAACGACGACGAAGTGCTGGAACTGGTGGATTTTGCAAGACGCCAGCATTGCGACATCAGCTTTATCGAGGAAATGCCGCTGGGTGAGATCAGCGAGCACGACCGCGCCGCTGTTTTCATTTCCAGCGATGAGTTGCGTGAGCGCATTGCCGCCAGGTTCCCGCTGTTGCCCAGTACGGAAAGCACCGGCGGCCCCTCGCGCTATTTCCGCTTTGCCGACAGCGACAGCCGCGTCGGCTTCATCTCGCCGCACAGCCACAATTTCTGCGCCAGTTGCAACCGTGTGCGGGTAACGGTGGAAGGGCGTTTGCTGCTGTGCCTTGGCAATGAAGACAGCCTGGACCTGCGCCAGCTCATGCGCGAAGAAGGCGCCGATGATGAAACTCTGCGCACTGCCATCATCACTGCCATGCGGCTCAAGCCCGAGCGCCATCATTTTGACTTGCAGGAAAAGCCGCAGATCGTGCGGTTCATGAGCGTGACGGGGGGGTAAGGGCTTTTCTGATTTTTTTAAGAGATTCCCGCTTCCGCGGGAATGACGTTATCAAATAATGAACTAGTCATTCCCGCGCAAGCGGGAATCTCCAGAATGTTAAACAGGCCTTCAAGGATGAACGCCATGGAAAAGCAGTTTTATGTATACATGCTTGCCAGCCGAAAGGATGGGGTGCTGTATGTGGGGGTGACGTCGGACTTACGTCAGCGAGTCTGGCAACACCGGCAATCCTTTCGGGGCAGCTTTAGTCATCGTTACAATGTTAAGTCTCTGGTCTGGTTTGAAGAGGCCGTAACGGCTGAGTCCGCCATAGGGCGAGAAAAGCAGCTTAAAAGATGGCGCCGAGCCTGGAAGCTCGAGCTGATCGAGAAAATGAATCCCGAGTGGCGGGATTTGTATGCGGATATTTGTGGTTAATACCGAAAGATTCCCGCTTTCGCGGGAATGACGCTGTTTCCTTGCTTATCAGGACATGTCATTCCTGCGAAAGCGGGACAAACGCCCGAAGGGCATTGAACAGCCGCAGGCTGGCCCCGAAGGGGTGAGCGCAGCGAGTAATCTCCTCTGAATAAAGCATTGGTACTTTTTCATGAGCAAAGACACCCCCAAGCCCTTCGTGGCTCTCAATGTCGCCGTGCTGACGGTTTCCGATACCCGTGATGCGCGCAGTGATACTTCCGGCCAGCTGCTGGTGGAAAAACTGGCAGAGGCCGGTCACCAACTGCATGAAAAGCGCATCGTGAAGGATGACATCTACCAGATTCGCGCTGTGCTTTCGGCATGGATTGCCGATGCTGCCGTGCAGGCGGTGATTGTCACCGGCGGTACCGGATTTTCCGGGCGGGACTCCACGCCGGAAGCAGTGGCTGTGCTTTTCGACAAGGAGATAGACGGCTTTGGAGAAGTCTTCCGGCATTTTTCCCTGGCGGAAATCGGCACCAGTACCCTGCAATCACGCGCGCTGGCGGGCCTTGCCAACAACACCGTGATTTTCTGCGTGCCGGGCTCCACCAATGCCTGCCGCACCGCCTGGGACAGGATCATTGGTGAGCAACTGGACAACCGGCATCGCCCTTGCAATTTCGTGCCGCATCTCAAGCAAACCGTTTGTGAAGATTCTCGTGGCTGAGTTGAAGACTCCCGTGGCTGACGTCTGCTACCCGCCGGGGCTGCTGGGCCTTGATGAAGCGGTCCGGCGTCTTGTGGCGCTGGCGCGGTCCAAATCCTGCGATACGGAAATGCTCGCCCTGGCGGCCGCCGCTGGCCGGGTGCTGGCGCAGGACGTGGTGGCGGGCATGAATGTGCCGCCCGAGGCCAACAGCGCCATGGACGGCATTGCTTTCCGCCATGCCGATCTGCCGGCCAGCCATGTGCTTCCGCTCAGCCAGCGCATTGCCGCCGGTCATGCACCGCTACCCCTGCAGCCTGCTACGGCCGCGCGCATTTTCACGGGCGCCATCCTGCCTGCAGGAGCCGATACCGTGGCCATGCAGGAAAACTGCGAATTCCGCGAAGGCGAGGTCAGGCTGAAGGCCGTGCCGGAGCCGGGTGCCAATGTGCGGCCGGCAGGCCAGGATGTGGCGGCCGGCAGTGTGGTGATGTCGGCGGGTGCGCGTTTGGCGGCGCCGGCACTGGGTGTACTGGCTTCGCTGGGGCTGGCGCAGGTGCCGGTGTTCAAGCCTTTGCGCGTGGCCCTTTTGTCCACGGGGGATGAGTTGCTGGAGCCTGGCGAAAAATGGCAGTCCGGCATGATCTACAACAGCAACCGCCCCTTGCTGGCGACGCTGTTGCGGGGCTGGGGCTGCGAGCTTGTCGATCTGGGGCGGGTGGCAGATTCGCGGGCGGCCACGGAAAACGCCTTCCTGCAGGCGGCGGAGCAAAAGGCGGATGTGCTGCTTTCTTCCGGTGGTGTTTCCGTGGGCGAGGAAGACCATGTGAAGGCCGCCTTGCAGGCGCAGGGCGAACTCGATTTCTGGAAGATCGCCATCAAGCCGGGCAAGCCGGTGGCGGTGGGAAAAATCCACGGCATGGACTTCATCGGCCTGCCCGGCAATCCGCAATCGGTACTGGTGACGGCGCTCCTGCTGGCCCGCCCTTTCCTGCTGGCCAGGCAGGGCCAGCAGTGCGTGCAGGTGCAGGCTTTTCCCTTGCCGGCTGCTTTCAGTCGCCGCAAGGCGGGTGACCGCCGCGAATACCTGCGCGTGCAGTGGCGCGAGGCGGAGGGCGGCTTGCATCCGCATCCGCAGCAGTCCAGCGGTGCCTTGCTGTCGGCCTTGTGGGGCGATGGCCTGGCCATGCTGGAGGCGGGTATGCTGGTGACGCCGTGCACCATTTTGTCTTTCCTGCCGTTTCCAAGCCTGTTCCAGCCTTGACCCCCGGGGTCCTCTCTGTCACAAAGCGGGTCACGGTTTTGTCATTTGGCTGCAATTAGCCGCTTTTTTGCCCCCGGAAGAGACCTCTTTACGCCGGGTTGGCCTTGTCTCCCTCCTTTCTTTGTAATCAATAATTCACTTATTTGTCATGAGCTTGTAGCTTTTTCTTAAAGTCGGGTGTAGCTTCCGTTTCAGGTTTTCGCGCCAGTGCGGTGCATGAACACAGGCATGTGCCGGCTTTTTGGGCAGCAATGCCTGGCCGAAGCCCCAACCAATAAAGTGCGTATCAAGGAGATACCAAGCATGAATCGCAAACTGCTCGCTCTGGCTGTAGGTGCTGCTCTCTCGCTGCCGCTGGCGGCCCAGGCTGCTCCCACTGTTTATGGTCAGTTGAATCTGTCTGTGGACAAGGTCAGCACTACGGCTCCCGCTGTCGTCGGCAATAACGACGATTGGGAAGTCAACTCCAACTCCTCGCGTCTGGGTGTGATGGGTGAAGAAGCACTGGGTGGTGGCCTGAGTGCGGTTTACAAAGCTGAGTGGGGCGTTTCGGGTGATGGTACGGCTCCTGACCTTAATGCCCGTGACCGTTATCTGGGTCTCAAGGGCAACTTTGGTACCGTACGCGTAGGTGTTTTCGACAGCCCGCTCAAGACCTCGCAGGGCATGGTGGATCGGTTCAACGATATGACCTACACCGATATGGCGTCGGTAGGCATCGTTGGTGATAACCGCTTGAATAACGTCATTGGCTACACCAGCCCCAAGCTGGCCGACGCTATCACGCTGAATGCCATGATTCAGCCGGGTGAAAGTACGGATGCTGACAGCCGCCTGGCCAATGCTTACTCCTTGTCGGCGGTCTTTGAGCAGAGCGGTCTGTATGCAGCTCTGGCCTATGACAAG